>JALVFB010000247.1 GCA_027030295.1 Hyphomicrobiales bacterium | reverse complement strand
GGCTCGGCCATGAGCGTGTTTTCGCAGTTGCAGGAAAAGGGGCTGGACATGAGCCAGATCGGCGAGGCCGGTCAGGGACTGTTCGAATATCTGCAGGAAAATCTCGATTCCGACCTGGTGCGGCGCATCGTTGGCCAGCTCGGCGACAAGATCCCGGGGCTGGAAAATTTCCTTGGCGATGATGATGAATGACGCCAGCCTGCGCAAGGGTTGACCGGTGAAACAGCCCCGCGCCCCCACCCAAGCCCTTGTTTTTCATAATTTGGGGGTTGGGCGGGGGCGCGGGGCGGTGGGTGGTTCTTTTGCATCTTGGTATGACGCCAGGCTGCGCAAAGGTTGACCGGTGAACCGCCCCGCGCCTCCGCCCAGGCCCTTGTTTTCATAATTTGGAGGTTGGGCGGGGGCGCGGGGCGGTGGGTGGTTCCTGATGCAAACCGGCTTGATTTGGCCGCGTTCCGGCCAATCGATGATGGCGCCGATGTCCCGTGGAAGCCGAAGGCGCGGGACATCGGCGCCCTTCATGAGCTCCGGGCCTGATCCGCGTCCTTGCGCGCCAGCAGCAGGAATTCGCGGTTGCCGTCCGCGCCCTCGATGGGCGAGGCGAGGATGCGCGCCACCCGCCAGCCGCATCCTTCCACCCAGGCGCGGATGTCTGCCAGCACCCGCCGCCGGATGCGGTCGTCGCGCACGATGCCGCGGCTGCCGACGTGTTGCGGCCCGGCCTCGAACTGCGGCTTCACCAGCGCCGCCAGCCACGCTCCCGGCGCGGCCAGCGCCAGCACCGCCGGCAGGGCCTTTTTCAGCGAAATGAAGGATACATCGGCCACGATCACCGCCGGCGCCTGCGGCACATGCTGCGGGCCAAGGGCGCGGGCGTTCACTCCTTCCAGCATCACCACCCGCGGATCGTGGCGCAGACTTTCGTGCAGCTGATCGTGACCGACGTCCACGGCGTAAACCCGCCGTGCGCCGTGTTGCAGCAAGACCTGGGTGAAGCCGCCGGTGCTGGCCCCGATGTCGGCGCACACCGCCCCGGCGATGGCCCGTTTCAGCGCCGGTTCGGCCTCGATCGCCGCCAGCAGTTTCAGCCCGGCGCGCGACACCAGCGCGGCGGCGGCGTCGGTCAGCGTGATGTCGGCATCCGCCGCCACCAGTGCGCCCGGCTTGCGCACCATCTTGCCGTCCACCCGCACCGCGCCGCGGCGGATGGCGTCCGTGGCCCGCGACCGGGAGGCATACAGCCCGCGCGCCAGCAACAGCTTGTCCAACCGCATGCGGCCGCCGGAGGAGGCGGGCATGTCAGTGGAGCCGGTTTTCGGCATGGGGGCTGTCCAGCGAGAAGGGCGGAATGGCCACCTGGAAACGTTCGCCGTTCTCGGCTTCCATTTCATAGAAGCCGTGCATGAAGCCGCTGGGCGTCTTCAGGGGCGTGCCGGAGGTGTATTCGAAGCGTTCCTGCGGGCGCAGAATGGGCTGTTCGCCCACCACGCCGGCGCCGCGCACCTCGGTGATGCGTCCCTGGGCGTCGGTGATGATCCAGTGGCGGGTGCGCAGAATGACGGTGCGTGGACTCTCATTGACAATTTCCACGTGATAGAGCCAGACGTAATAGCTGTTGGCGGGGTCGGACTGATCTTCGCGGAACTCCGGCCGCACCCGCACCCGCACGCCTTCGGTGGTGCGTTCGTAGATGTCCCGCGCGCCCGGCAGGCGTTCCTGTGGTTTCTGCATGTTGCCCTTCGCCGTTATCCCGGCGCTCCCTCTCCCGAACTGCTTCGGATCGGAGCCTATCGCAAGCCGGTATTCGGCAGAAGGCGGCATTTCGTCAGGTGGCGCGCCATGCAAACGTGCATGACAAGCCACCCACCGCCCCGCGCCCCCGTCCAACCCCCAAATTGTGAAGCGCGAGGGCTTGGGGGCGGGGGGCGGTTTCACCGAGCAACCTTTGCGCAGCCCGGTATCAGATGGCGAACAGCGCCAGCGCAACGGCGGCCAGCAACGCCCCGTCCGCCCAAGGATATCCCGCCGGCAGCAGCCGCGCGGCCGGCGGCTGAACCCGCCACAGCAGGCGCAACGGCAGCAGGGAGCGCAGCAACACCAGCGATACCAGCCCGAGCGGCAGCGGGAGCAGCGGAATGGCCAGCAACGCCAGCGCCAGCAACCAGCGTCCGCTCAGCGCGGCGCGCCAGCGCCACGCCAGCGCCATCAGCGGCGCCAGCCCGGCCACCAGCGCCAGCGCCAGCCACAGCCATGCCCAGGCCGGCGTCAGCAGGGCCAGGGCCACGCTCGCCAGCGCCGGCGTGGCCGCCAGAAAGGACAGCAACGCCGCGGTGCGCTCCGGTAT
>JALVFB010000246.1 GCA_027030295.1 Hyphomicrobiales bacterium | reverse complement strand
CAGTGCGCGCACCTTTTTCGCGCTCAAGTGCATATCGGCGGGCAGATTGGCCACCAGCCGCATGATGGAGCGCATGCGTTGCAGGGGATATTGCGCCTCCACCTCGGCCTTCGCGATGTCATCGGCACTGGCCAGCTGCCTGCCCACGGGGGCGAACTGCCCAACCTCCACGCCCACCATGGAAATGCGCCCCGTGAAGGGCATGCGGATGTGCGTGCGCTCGAGATTCAGCTTCGCCGTGGCCAGCTGTGCGCGCAGGATGGCCAGTTGCTCGCGCAGCTGCCTGCGCTGCACGGGGATGAGGCGCAAGGTGTTTTCCAGCGATTGCACCAGCTTGCGCTGGGCAAGCAACGCCTTCAGCGCCTGTTCCAGCACGGTGTCCGGAATGGTGCCGCGTGCCTTCAGCGTCTTCTTGCGTTCGTAATCCTTCCGGGCGATTTCCAGCGCCTGGCGTTCCAGCTCCAGCAGGCGGCGGGTGTTGCGCTCGTTCACGTCCAGCTCGGCCAGCTTCGTTTCCGTGGCGCGGATGTTGGCCTCCGCCTGGGCGATGGCCAGCCGGTAGTCGTCCGGCGCGATGGTGATGATTTCCGTGCCGGCGGGAATGATGGCGCCCTTCTTCAGATTGGGGTGGGTGTGGATGACCTTGCCGCCCACCTGGGCGATGGCGTTCCACACGCGGGCCGGGCGCACGGTGCCATAGCCGGTGATGCGCGGTTGCAGGGTGAGCGGACGCACTTCCATGACCCGCACCACACGCACTTCTTCCTGCGGCGGCTTGCGCGCCGGGGCAGGGCGGTTGCTCACGGTGAGGGCCAGCACGGCGATGCCGATGGCCAGCGGTGGAACGAACAGCAACTTGCGCCACATGGATGGATGTCTCCCGATCAATCGTGGTTGCTGGCGGTTGCCGCGTCAGATGTTGGTGGCCTGGCGGCGCCCCCGGCAGACGAGGAACGCCGCACCGAGCCAGAAGCCGCCGCGCAGGGTCATGGCGCCCACGGTGCGCATCTCGAACGGCGTGCCCATGGCCACCATGAGGCCGAAGATGGCGAAGACGGCGAGCGTGGCCATCGCGATGCCCGCCGCCAGGGGGCAGGCCCAGCGCCGCCCCCGCCAGATGCCCCAGGCGGCCGCCACATAGGCGAAGCCGGCGAGGAAGTTGAACCACAGCACGAGCGGCACATAATGCCCGGCGGCGATGCGCGCCTCTTCCGGGCCGAAGAGCACCCGGCCACCGGAGAAGAGGGTGAGCAGTCCGAACAGGCCGGCGAGAATCGCCAGCACGCGCCGTCCCGCCGGGAGCGGGCCGTCCGGGGCAGGGGAGTGTGGTGAGGCGGGCGTAGCGTGAGGTTCGCCAGGCATGGCTCTCTCCTCGACCTTCTTGCGCGACATGGCCGGCGTCTCATGCCGGGCACGCATGATCCGTGCCGCCCACTTTGACGCGGGGCGGGGGAATGGCAACCGTCAAGTTTCTTTCTTGCGCAAATTTCATTTCACGCCGTCCTCCTTGCCTCCATGGGCCGCCTCTGGCGCGATGGAAGCGGAACGGGCCGGAAAGCGGATCGGCAACCGGCGCGGGATGTCCTGAATGTCCACCAGCGTCAGATAGACGGCGGGCGTGATGAACAGAACGAGCAGGGTTCCAAGTCCCAGGCCGAAGATGATGGTCACGGCCATGGGGATGAGGAACTGGGCCTGAATGGATTTCTCGAACAGGAGCGGAACGAGGCCGCCGATGGTGGTGAGCGTGGTCAGGATCACCGCATGCAGCCGGTCGCGCGCGGCCCCCGTCGCCGCCGAAAACGGCTCTTCCCCCTTGCGCACCCGCTCATCGGCCCGCGCCACGAGAATGATGGAGTCATTGATGATGATCCCCGACAACCCCAGAAGCCCGACGAGCGAGAGCATGGTGAGGTTCATGCCCATGAGCAGATGGCCGATCACCATGCCGATGATGCCGAAGGGAATGATGGCCATGATCACCAGCGGGCGGCCATGACTGCCCAGCACCCAGGCGAGGATGATGTAGATGAGCACGAGGGCGAGCAGCATTCCCTTCTGCACGTCGGACAGCCCCTCGCGCTGTTCGCGCACGCCGCCGGCGAAGGAGAGCGCAACGCCGTATTTTTTCGCAACCGCCGCAATGCCGGAGTCCTTCACCCTGGCCAGCGCCTCGTTCAGGGTGAGCTTTTGCGGATCGAGATCGGCGCCGATCACGATGGTGGTGCGTCCGTCCCGCCGGAAGATGGTGTGAAACGACCGCCGGATCGTCAGCGTGGCGATGTCGCGCAAGGGCACGAAGGCGCCGGAGGAGGTGCGGATGAGCAGGGCATAGAGTCTTTCAAG
>JALVFB010000245.1 GCA_027030295.1 Hyphomicrobiales bacterium | reverse complement strand
TCGTCGGCAACGACAAGCTGATCGAGGAAACGGCCTTTCGCAACGGCACGCTGCAGGCGGCCTATTTCATCATCGCGGCGCGGGCCCTGGGGCTGGACTGCGGGCCGATGTCGGGTTTCGACAATGCCGGAGTGGACAAGGAGTTTTTCGCCGATCATCCGAAGTGGAAGTCCAACTTCATCTGCGCGCTGGGCCATGGCGACCCGGCCTCGCTGTTTCCGCGCAGCCCGCGCCCGGACTTCGAGGAGCTGGCGGAAATCCTCTAGGCTGTCCCCACGCGGGAACGGGAGGAGAGGCATATGCTGGTTCTGGGCATGGACACGTCCCTGCAGGCCTGTTCGGTGGCGCTGGTGAACCGCGCCAGCGGCGAGGTGCTGAGCTATCGCCGCGAGATCATGGAGCGCGGCCAGGCGGAAGCGCTGCCCGACATGGTGGACGCGGTGATGATGGAGGCCGGCGACCCATATGCCACGCTGAACGTCGTCGCCACCACCCGCGGCCCCGGCTCGTTCACCGGCGTGCGCATCGGCCTGTCCTTCGCAAGGGCGCTGGCGGCGGCGCTGGAAATTCCCATCACCTCCATGACCACGCTGGAGGCCATCGCCCGCAACGTGGCGCACAACCCGGAGCGGCTGCCGGTGGTCAGCGTCATCGACGCGCGCCGCGAGGAACTGTATCTGCAAGCCTTCGATGCCGACTTCCAGCCAATTACCGAGGCGCTGCTGACCCCGGTGGAGGAGGCCGCCGCGCACCTGCCGCCCGGCCCATGCCTGCTGGTGGGCACCGGCGCGGAAATGGTGGCCGACGAAGCGCGCGGCTGCCTGCCGGCGGAGGCCGATCCGCTGCCCGATGCGGAAGTGGTGGCCCTGCACGCGCCGGTGGAGCCGCTGCCCGCCGAGCCGCCGGAGCCTCTCTATCTGCGCCCGCCGGACGCCAAACCGCAAAAGCCGCTTATCGGCCGGCGGGACTGATACCAAGATGCATAAAGAGCCACCCACCGCCCCGCGCCCCCACTTGGGCCCCCAAATCATGAAAAACAAGGGCCTGAGGGACGCGGGGCGGTTTCACCGGTCAGTCTTTACGCAACTTGGTATGATACGGCACTTTTTTCGTTCAGACTGACAGCACCGGAAAAGTCAACGGGCGGCAAGCTTGGCGCGCAATGTTTTCAGGCGGCCGGCATAGACCCGCTTCAGGCACTTCAGATTGCCCTGGCACAGGCGGCGCACATGGGCGAATCGCTGCTGGCTGTAGACGAGATCGGCGCGGGCGCGTTCGTCGTCTTCCGGGATGCTGGTCATGAGCTTGTCCAGCACCTCTTTCATCTCGTCGTCCATGGCCCTCAGATCGGGTGTTTCGCAAATGAGCTTCTGCGTGATGTTGGCCGGGTTGGCGCAGACGATCTGCCGCAAGGCCGCGCGTTCATCCGCCGATTCACCGGCCCAAGCCGTCGCCATCATGAGCGCCAGGGCGCCGCCAATCGCGAAAACCATCCTTTTCATGATTACCGTCCTCTCCTTGTTTTCGGCCCATCATAGCCATGCCGCGCCCAATGCCCTGAACATCGGTCAAGCGCAGTCCCCCGCATGGTGGAAAGGCACCGCTTGCCCCCGCCGCCCCAAGCGCCTATCTGTGCGGCACCATGAACGAGGGAAACGAAAAGGTGCTGCACGTCATCGGCGGCGGGCTGGCAGGCTCGGAAGCGGCCTGGCAGGCGGCCAACGCCGGCGTGCGCGTCATCCTGCACGAGATGCGCCCCGTGCGCATGACCGATGCGCACAAGACCGATGCGCTGGCTGAGCTGGTGTGCTCCAACTCGTTGCGCTCCGATGATGCGGAGAACAACGCCGTCGGCCTGCTGCACGAGGAGATGCGCCGCGCAGGCTCTCTCATCATGGCGGCGGCGGATGCTCACCGGCTGCCCGCCGGCGGCGCGCTGGCGGTGGATCGCGAGGGCTTTTCGGCGGAGGTCACCCGCCGTCTGCTGGAGCATCCGAACATCGAGGTGGTGCGTGAGGAAATCACGGGCCTGCCGCCGGTGGAATGGGCGCATGTCATCATCGCCACCGGTCCGCTCACGTCCGACGCGCTGGCCGAGGCCATCCGGGCGCTGACCGGCGAGGAATCGCTCGCTTTCTTCGACGCCATCGCGCCCATCGTGCACGCCGATTCCATCGACATGAGCGTGTGCTGGAAGCAGTCGCGCTACGACAAGGGCGGCGCTGATTACATCAACTGCCCGCTGGACAAGGGGCAATACGAACGCTTCGTGCAGGAGCTGCTGGCGGCGGAGAAGGTGGAGTTTCGCGAGTGGGAGAAGAACACGCCCTATTTCGACGGCTGCCTGCCCATC
>JALVFB010000244.1 GCA_027030295.1 Hyphomicrobiales bacterium | reverse complement strand
GGATGACGACGGCAGGGAGGTGGGGCGCATCCTGGGCTATCCCGGCTTCGATACCTTCTGGGAGCTGCTCGATGCGCTCCTGCAAAAGCTGGAAAGGCAGCGGAAGAACCCATCCGCGACTGACAAGGGTGTGGTGAGCGATGTGATTGCTGCATCCAGGGGCTGATTTTCGGTTCTTGCACCCGCACGGCAGAAGACGGGGCAAACCGGGGGAGGAAACAAGGCATGACGGATGAAACCAAACCGGTGGTGCGCGCCGCGGAGATGGAACGCGGCGTTTCCGCGGCGACGGCGTTGCTGAAGGCGCTGGCCAACCCGCAACGGCTGCGTATTCTGTGCCAATTGGCAAACGGCGAGAAGACGGTCAGCCAGTTGATGGAAGGGGTGCGCATGCGTCAAGCGGCGGTGTCGCAGCAGTTGCAGCGCTTGCGGGCCGAACATCTGGTGACCGCCCGGCGCGACGGGCGCAATGTCTATTATCGCCTGTGCGACCCGGCGGCGCTGGAGGTAATCCGCACCCTGCACCGGCTCTATTGCGCCACCTGAAAGACTGGGCGGCCGCCGGCGCTCAGCGCAGCCGATAGGCGTCGTGGCAGGCAATGCAGGCGTCGGTGATCTCTTTCAGCGCGGCGTAGGTTTCGTGCAGGGCCTGCCGGTCTGGCGCCAGCTCGGCGTTTTTCGCCACGATGACGAAACGTGAAGCGGCCTTGTGCAATTGCAGCCCAATGGCCTTCATCCCTTCCGGCATGAATTGCGCAAGGTGGCTTCCACCGTGCAGCGACATGGAGGACAGCCCCAGCTGTCGCTCCGCCACGTCGGCGGCTGCGTCCACATCACCGCGCGAAAGTGTGTCGAGGATGGCGTTCAGTGATTTCAGGTGAGAACGCATGATGGAGAGCATGTGAGTCTGCACCATGGGCGGCATCTTCACCAGTTGGCGCGCGTCCCGCTCCTGCGCCTTGCCACTGGCGGCCAGGGCCAGCATGGACAGTCCGACGATGGCGGTAGTGAATGGCTTGATCGACATGGCGTTTCCTCCGGTTTTTCAATTCTTCGCGTTTGTTGATAGGGGCTGTTCCGCTCTCGCAAACATGATTTGAATCATCCGTTGGCTTGTGGCATGCGGATTTCATGCTGGTTCTCCTGCAGGAATTGATGGCGGACGATCTGCGCCGCGTCCGGGCGCCGTCGGGCGCGCGACTTTTTCGGCAGGGAGATGCGGCGCGCGGTCTGTTCCTGCTGAAGGTGGGCAAAGTGCGTCTGCTGCGACACACGTCGGACGGCAACGAGGTGATCCTGCATACCGCCCGGCCCGGCGAGAGCCTGGCGGAAGCATCGCTGTTCGCCGAGCATTATCACTGCGAGGCGGTGGCGCTGGAAGACAGTGTGGCGATGCTGGCGCCGAAGGAACGGCTGCACGCCCTGCTGCGCACGCACCCGCAGGCGGCGGAGCTGCTGTTCGCGCGGCTGGCGCGGCAGGTGCGGGAACTGAGGACGCAACTGGAGCTGCGCAACATCCGGCGGGCGGAAGAACGGCTGCTGGCGGCGCTGCGGTTGCGGGCGGACGCCAACGGCGCCGTAACGATCGGGGACACCTGGAAGGATCTGGCGGCGGAGCTTGGACTGACCCAGGAAGCGCTCTACCGGGCGTTATCGCGGCTGGAACGACAGGGCGCGATCATCCGCCCCGCCACCAGAACGGTGTTGTTGCGCTCATGATGAAGTCCCGCCGACGGGAGGCGAATCTCAGGGCTGTTGCTGCGTGGTTGCCGCGGCCGATGCGTCCGCTGTTTCGGGCGTGTTGGCCTGCACGCCAATTTCCAGAATGCCGGTGATCATCTCCGGCGAAATCAGCATGACCGAGAGCATGGGCAGGCTGACCGGCACGCCATTGCGCCCGCGAATGTCGATGCGCAGGTTTCGCGGTTCCCGCAGGAAGGAGCGCAAGGCGTTTTTGGCCATCCGGCCGAGGGCTGTCTTTTGCAGCGGGCCGAATGAAGACAGCGTCCGGGACACCAGGGCATCGATGGCGGTCGCATCCGAACCGTCGATGCCCCGCATGGCCAGGTAACGGCGCGTCAGTCCCTCGTCCTGCCACGTCAATTGCAGCCGCCGCACCGTGAACCCCCGCAAGGCCATGGCGATCTGCGGATCGTCGAGCATCCGTGGCAATGGAGATGCGGAACCCGGAGTGTCGTTTCCGTTCATCGCGAGAGTTCTGTTCAGGCGCAACAACGCCTGGGGAAAAGCCATGTCCTCCAGGAGCATCCGCAGACTGCCGGCCGCTTGCAGCCGAACCCGCAGCAGCCCCGTGACGTGCAGCCGCTGATCCGCCTGCCACTGACCGCGGCCGCGGATCAGCCCGGAAAAGCGCAGGCGCTCCAGCCCAAGCGTCCGCAGTTGCCGCAACAGGGCCCGATCCTCGCCGGCCACATACGCAGCAGGAATTTCCAGCCTGCCCAGCGCAATTTCGGTCTGGCCTTCGCCGGTGCGCGCGTTACCCCGCCATGTCTTGCGCAAATCGCGCCACCGCAATGTTCCGCCGCTGGGCAGCGTAATCAGCACGCCTGGAATGGAAACCGCCTGCGCCTGCATTCGGGCGGCGCTGAGCCTTTCTTGCGGAGTGCGGGCCGCTTCCGGTGGCAAAATGGAGACTTCGATCACTTCCGCCACGGGCATCCGCACCTGCACTTGCCCCCTTCCGCCACTTTTGAAGAGCAAACGCGTGTCCTCGATCCGGACATGCGAGAAGCGTATCAGACCATCTGACTCCTCACCTCCCAGCAAGAGGATCCGGCGGCTGCCGGCCTCGATCAAAACGGCATGATCCTCTCTTATCTCGGCATATGTCACATCGCGCAGTTCATAACCATCGGGCGTGCGCACGATCCGCGCCGCATGCGGCTTCAGTCGCAGCTCCAATTGCAGGGCATCGAGGAAAAGTTGAACGGGCGCGGGCACCGCTTCCTTTGCCGAAGCCATCCCCACGAAGATCCGGCTTGTCCACAACAAGGCAAGAACAATGGCCAACACCGGCTTGCCCACGGGCATCACGGGGAAAAGCGGGAGCCGCCAATGCTTCATGCCGAAAGGTGCTTTCATCAATTTCTCCACCGATGAACGGAGCATCTCCGTCGTTTCATATCGGATGCCCGCACCACTTGCAAAAACCTCGGCCAATCGTCAGAAGAATGGAAAACGGGTTCTTCACGGGAGGCCTGCCCATGCAGCCGGGAGAGTTGCTGGAGCGCGAATTGAAGATCGTCAATGCCCGTGGCCTGCACGCCCGGGCGGCCGCCAGGCTGGTGAAGACGGCGGAAAACTTCGATGCCGACATTACCATCTTCCACGACGGCCAGACGGTCTCGGCGACATCGGTGATGGACCTGTTGCTGCTGGCCGCCGCGAAAGGCTCCACTATCGTGGCGCAGGCTTCCGGGCCGCAAGCCAGGGAGGCGTTGGACGCCATTGCCGCGCTGGTGGCCGATCGTTTCGGCGAGGATGAATAGGCTCCAGGCATTTTTCCTCCCCATGCGCCGTGACGCACGCACCATCGTCATAGCCCCGGCAGCGGCAATTGCATTTGTCCCCGCCCGCTTTTTCCGGCGCGAAAGGCGCTGACATTCAGCGGCGTGCAGCGCTCGCCCAGCCCCAGGCGCCGGCATGCCAGATCGAAACGCCGCCACAACGTCCAGGCATATGGCCCCGCGCCGCGCATGCGCTTGCCAAAACGCGCATCGTAGAGCCGTCCGCCGTGCATTTCCCGCACCAGCGACAACACCCTGCCGGCCCTGTCCGGAAAATGTTCCTGAAGCCATTCGCGGAACAGTTCGGCGATCTCCAGCGGCAATCGCAGCATCACCATGGCGGCCGTTTCCGCCCCGGCGTCTCGCGCCCGCAGCATAATGGTTTCCATCTCGTGATCGTTGAGCGCCGGAATCACCGGAGCCAGCATGAGCGAAACGGGAATGCCGGCCTCGGCCAACGTCGCCATGGTGTCCAGCCGGCGCTGAGGCGTTGCCGCCCTTGGTTCCATCAACCGCGCCAACCGCCTGTCAAGCGTGGTGATGCTGATGGCCACCCGCACCAGCCGCCGCGCCGCCAGCCGCCGCAACACATCGATGTCGCGGCGCACAAGCTGCGACTTGGTGATCAGAACCACCGGTTGCCCATGACTTTCGGCCACCTCCAGAATGCGTCGCGTGAGCCGAAATCGCCTCTCGATGGGCTGATAACAATCCGTGTATGTGCCGATGGCCACCGGCTCGCCGCGCCAGCCCGGCCGGTTCAGCGCCTTCTCGAACAGCTCCGGGGCGTTTTCCTTCGCGATCAGTTTCGTCTCGAAGTCCAGGCCCGGCGAATGCCCCAGGTGCGCGTGTCCGGGCCTGGCGTAACAATAAATGCAGCCATGCTCGCAACCGCGATAGGGGTTGACGGAATGATCGAACCCGACATCGGGCGAGTCATTGCGGGTGATGATGCCGCGCGCCCTTTCGCAGGTCACTTCGGTCGCCGGCCCTTCCACCGCAAGCCCGGCCAGCGTTCCCCAGCCATCATCGGCGAATGTCCTCTGCAGACGTTCGTGGCGGCCGCCACGATTCGACCGCGCACCCCGGCCGCGCAGGGCCTGCCGCCGCATGCGCCCTCCTTGCGCGCCTGGCCTCGGCAGCGGCGCGCATGCCTCACCGAAACCCGGTTGTTCCTTGTCCACGCTCATCCCAAACCTCTTTTTGTTCTCTTCCAGCCTGCCATGCGTTCTAAAACATGTCAAGAACAAATATGAACATGACTGCCTGATGTGGAAAATGTGGAAAACATAAGTTCTCTCCTTGACGCATCGCGCCGATTGACCGAGCATGCGCCTCCGTGAACGGACGTCGGAGGAACGAACGACCATGCAGAAAACGGTATCCGCAGCAGCGCCCCATGTGCCGCTGCTGGAACATGCGGCGCCCCTGTCACGGCAATGGCCGGTGTGGTTCTGTGATATCTGGGGAATCGTGCATGACGGCGTGCGCGCCGATGAAGCGAGCTGCGATGCACTGGTGCATCACCGTCGCAACGGCGGGGTGGTCGTTCTGGTTTCCAACTCGCCGCGCCCGCGGCCGGCGCTGCTGAAACAGCTGGATGGGCTGCGGGTGCCACGCGAGGCCTATGACGACGTGATCACCTCCGGCGACGTGACCCGCGCCATCATCGCCCGCCACGCCGGGCGGAACGTCTTTCATCTGGGGCCGGAGCGCGATTCGCACTTGCGCGAGGGATTGCCGGTGCATTTCGGCGGGCCGGACGAGGCCGAAGTGGTGATGTGTTCCGGCCTGTTCGACGACCGCACGGAACAGCCGGAACAATACCGCCCGATGCTGGAGCAACTGGCGGCGCGCCGCCTGCCCTTCGTCTGCGCCAACCCGGATCTGGTGGTGAAGCACGGCGAGCACATCCTGCCCTGCGCCGGAGCGCTGGCCGCCATTTATGAGGAACTGGGCGGGGAGGTCATCATGGCCGGCAAGCCGTTCGCGCCCATCTACGAAGAGGCCCTGCGCAAGGCCGGGGCCGCCGCCGGGCGCACGGTGACAAAGCGGGAGATTCTGGCCATCGGCGACGGCATCGGCACGGACATGAAGGGCGCGGCCAATTTCGGCATCGCCGCGGTGTTCGTCGCCGGCGGCATCAGCGAGGGCGCGCTGGACGAGCACGGGGTGGATGAACTGGCCGCCCGCATCCGCAAGGAGGCGCGGGGGCTGAACCTGGTGGGTATCATGCGGCGGCTGCAATGGTGAGGGGATGAGGTCATGTCGGATGTGACACAAGCCAATCTGGAGGCGCTGGAAGTGGGGCAGACGGCCTTCGTGGAGCGCACTTTCGACGAAGCGGCGGTGCGCGCCTTCGCCGAGCTTTCCGGCGACTTCAATCCGGTGCATCTGGATGCCGATTTCGCCGCCACCACCCGCTTCGGCCGCCCCATCGTGCACGGCCTGCTCACCGCCTCGCTCATCTCCACCGTCGTCGGCACCCGCCTGCCGGGACTGGGGAGCATCTACGTTTCACAGTCCCTGCGCTTTCGCGCGCCGGTGCATGTTGGCGACACGGTGCGGGCGGAGGCGGAGGTGACGGAAGTGCAGCGCCAACGCCGCCGGGTGGTGCTGAGCACCCGTTGCCTGGTGGGAGACAAGGTGGTCATTACCGGCGAGGCGGTCATGTGGGTGCCGCCGGCCACGGAGGAGGAATGAACACCATGCCGCAGGCAGGGCCGGCACCCATGGACGAGGCGCGCCCCACCGCCCGCGCCGGCATCGCTTTCGGAGAGGTGGTGGCGGCAGCATTGCTGGGCTTTGCCGAGACGACCTTCTTCTTTCTGGTGCCGGAGGTGCTCGTCACCTTCATTGCCATGCAGGGACGGTTGCGCGCGGCGCTGCTGGCGGCCGTGGCGGCCATGGTCGGGGGGGTGCTGGGTGGCTGGATGCTCTTTGCCTGGGGCGCGACGGCGTCGCCCAAGGTGATAACCGCCTATCTCGATGTCATTCCCGGCGTTTCGCGCGACATGGTGGGTGAAGCCCTCGCCGCTCTGCGCCTGCAGGGGGCGGGCGCGCTGTTCACCGTGCCGCTGGCGGATATTCCGGACAAGGTGCTGGCCGCGCTGGCAGGGCAGGCGGGGATGCAGCCCGGCACCTTTCTGCCCGCTTTCGCCGCGGCGCTGTTGTTGCGGTTCGCCGCCGCGGCGGTGCTGGCATATGCGCTGGCCGCGCTGTTGCGCCGGTTTTTTCCCGGCTTGCGCCCGGCCTGGCTCTGGGGCGCCGTGTGGGCATTCGTTTATGGGCTATGGATGGCCTTTCTGCCGAATTGAAGATGGAGATGCACGCACATGCATGACAGCCCGAAAGCGGATGTGCTGGCGCTGGCCCAGGCGCTCATTCGCTGTCCGTCCGTGACGCCGGTGGATGCCGGCGCGCAGGAGGTGCTGGCCGTGGCGCTGGGAGAGGCCGGCTTCGACTGCCATTATCTGCCCTTCGCGGAACCGGAAGCGGAAGAGGTGCAGAATCTGTTCGCCCGCATCGGCGAGAACGGGCCGCACCTGTGTTTCGCCGGGCACACCGACGTGGTGCCGCCAGGCGATGAGGCCGATTGGCTGCATCCACCGTTTGCCGCGGTGGTGGACAATGGCGTGCTCTATGGGCGCGGGGCCTGCGACATGAAAGGGGCGGTGGCCGCCTTCGCCGCGGCGGCCATCGACTGGGTGAACGCGCAGCAGGCGGCCGGAAAGCCGCTGCCGGGGTCGCTCTCCTTTCTCATCACCGGAGACGAGGAAGGCCCGGCCATCAACGGCACGGTCAAGGTGCTGGAGTGGATGGCCGACAACGGTCACGTGCCCGACGCCTGCATCGTCGGCGAACCCTCCTGCGCCGAAGAGCTGGGCGACACCATCAAGAACGGTCGCCGCGGATCGCTGAACCTGTTCATCGAATGTCAGGGGGTGCAGGGCCACACCGCCTACCCGGAAAAGGCCATCAACCCGGTGCATGCGCTGGCCCGCCTGGTGCACCGGATGACGGAACGGCCGCTGGACGAAGGCACGGAGTTCTTCCAGCCCAGCTCGGTGCAGTTTTCCACCTTCGATGTGGGCAACGCGGCCACCAACGTGATCCCGGAGCGGGCGAAGGCCACCTGTAACATCCGTTTCAACACCCACCATACACCCGACTCGTTGCGACGCTGGGCGCAGGCGCTGGCGGAGGAGGTGCAGCACGAAACAGGCGCGCGCTTTTTCATGAACATGGTGGTTTCCGGCGAGAGCTTCATCACCGAAGGCGGCACGCTCATCGAGGTGATGCAGGAGGCGGTGCGGGCGGAAACGGGGCTGACGCCGGCGCTTTCCACCGGCGGCGGCACGTCCGACGCGCGCTTCATCAAGAATTATTGCCCGGTGGCCGAGTTCGGGCTGGTGAACGAAACCATCCACCAGATCAATGAACGGGTGCTGGTGGAAGATCTGAAGCGCCTGCAGCGCATTTACCGGCGCATGATCGAGTTGTTCTTCGCGCGGGCGTGCGCTTCCTGAATGTCAAAGGCCCCGGTAGTGCGGCCCGTCGCCGCCCTCCGGCGGCGTCCAGCGGATGTTCCGCGCCGGATCCCTGATTTCACAAGCCTTGCAGTGCAGGCAGTTTTCCGCCTGGATCACCAGCCGCGCGGAGCCGTCGGACTGTTCGCGCCAGACATAGACCCCCGCGGGGCAATAGCGCTGCTCCGGCCCGGCGAAAGCGCGCCAGGTCGCAAGCGCCCGTTGCATGTCCAGCACCTTCAGGTGCACGGGCTGCCCGCGCCTGTGGGCCACGCCGGATGCCATCAGCGATTCCGCCCGGCAGAAGGAAAGGTCGCTTTTCGGCTTGCCATAGTCGATGCGCGGCGCTTCATTCGCCGGCAGCAGCCGCGCATGATCGGGCACATCGTTCCGCAGCGCCGGCAGCAGGCGACGGCCCATCAGCGCTCCGGCCCACAGGTCGAGGCCGCCACCGATGAGCACGCCCGCCAGCCCGAAGCGACGCCACAAGGGTTTGATGTTCGCGGCCATTTCCATCTCGCGCCAGAAACGGGTTCGCCGCACACGGTGGGGATAGTCCGCCAACCGCGTGCCCGCCTCGCCCCGCGCCAGCGCCTCGGCCAACACGCGCCCGGCCACCAGTCCCGATTCCAGCGCCGCATGCACGCCCTGCGCGCGGGCCGGGTTGACCATGCCGAAGGCGTCGCCCACGAACAGGCCGCCGGCAAAGGCCAGCGCGTCGATATCGCGCGGGTTGGCCATGGCGATGCTGCGCGCGCCATAGCCGGTGCGTTCCGCACCCGAGAGCAGCGGCGCGATGAAGGGCGATTCCTTGAAGCTCTGAAAGGCCTTGTAGGGCGAAAGCCAGGGATTGCGCCAGTCGAGATGGGTTACCAGCCCGACGGAGACATGGCGGTCATCCTGATGGTAGAGAAAGCCGCCCCCCGCCGCCTCCCTTCCCAGCGGCCAGCCGAGGGTATGAATGATCTTTCCGGAATGGTCGGGCGCAGGCTCTTTCAG
>JALVFB010000243.1 GCA_027030295.1 Hyphomicrobiales bacterium | reverse complement strand
CCGGTGATGCCGATTTTCAACGGATGCACGCGCCGCTCATGCACCGCCCTGCTCCCGTTCGATGTCGGCTTCCACCAGCGCGCGCAGGTCCGCCGTGACCTCCGGGCGCACGCCGAACCACTTCGCAAAACCCGGCACCGCCTGGTGCAGCAGCATGCCCAGCCCATCGACGGTGCTCAGGCCGCGTAGTTCCGCTTGCTCCAGCAACGCCGTCTTCAAGGGCGCATAGACGATATCCGCCACCACCGCATGATCGGGCAGCGGAGAGAGGTCGATGTTGAGCGGCGGTTGACCGCTCATGCCCAGGCTCGTCGTGTTCACCAGCACGTCGGCTTCCGCCAACAGCGCAGGCAGGGCGGAAAGCGGCGCCGCCGCCAGCGCCGCTTCGCCGATGCCGGCCAGCTCCTGCGCCAGCCGCTCGGCCTTTTCCAGCGTTCGGTTGGCGAGGGTGACGCGCGCCACACCCTCCTGCGAAAAACCCGCCACCACGGCGCGCGCCGCTCCGCCGGCGCCGATGATGACGACGTGCTTGCCCGCCGCCCGCCAGTCGGGCGCCCCTTCGTGGAAATTGGCCATGAAGCCATAAACATCCGTGTTGTCGGCGCGGACACGCCCCCATTCGTCGAGCCACACGGTATTCACCGCGCCCAGCGCCCTGGCCAGCGCGCTCACGCCTTCCGGATTGGCGCGGGTGATGATCCGAAAGGCCGCTTCCTTGTGCGGCACGGTGACGTTGCAGCCCACCAGCCCATGCGCGGACAGGCCCAACAGGAACTCTTCCAGCTCGTCGGGCTTCACCGCGCGCTTGCCGTATTCCCCGGCGATGCCGTGTTTCTTCAGCCAGTGGCCATGAATGATCGGCGAGCGCGAATGCCCGATGGGCCAGCCGATGACACAGGCGCGGCGAATGGACTCGTTCATGGCGCAGAATCTCTCAGGCGTTTCATTTGCGCGAATCTCCTGCTCCTTCTATCACTCGCGAAAACCACAAGGCGAGTCGCACATGGGAAATCACGATTTCACGACACCGGCACAACTGCTGGCGCGCAACCGCGCATGGGCGGCGACGCGCATCGGCGAAGACCCGGACTATTTCACCCGGCTGGCACAACAGCACGCGCCCACCTTCCTGTGGATCGGCTGTTCGGACGCGCGAGTGCCGGCGAGCATGCTGGTGGGGCTGGAGCCGGGCGAGGTGTTCGTGCATCGCAACATCGCCAACCAGGTGCTGCCGCGCGACGTGAACATGCGCGCCATTATCGACTATGCCGTGGGCACGTTGCGGGTGGAGCATATCTTCGTGGTGGGCCATTACGGCTGCGGCGGCGTGAAAGCCGCGCTGTCGCGCCAGTCGCTGGGCGTGCTGGACGCCTGGCTGGCCGACCTGCGCGAACTGTGGCTGGCGCACGAGGACGAGCTGGCCACGCTGCCGGAAGAAAAACGCGCCGACGCGCTGGCCGAGCTGAACGTGAGGCGGCAGGTGATGAACGTCTCGCGCTTCGCCGCCGTGCAGCAGGCGTGGTACGAGGGGCGCAGACTCGACATCCACGGCTGGATCTACGATATCCACGACGGCCTGTTGAGAGATCTGGACGTGACCGTTTCCTCCATCGAGAGCGTGCCGGAGCCATGGCGGCTGAAACTGTGAGCCATGTCAGCGCACACGGAGAGGGATGAGGAAACCATGAACGAACAGGCGGCGCGGGCGGCGAAGACGACGAGACTGGAGCCGGTGCGGCTGGAAGATTACCGCCCGCCGGCGTGGCTGGTGGACGAAGTGCGGCTGCTGTTCCGGCTGGACGAGGAAAACACGGAGGTGGAGGCGACGCTGACGCTACGGCGCAATCCGGACGCGCCGGTCGATGGCCCCGTCCCGCCCCCGGTGGAGCTGAATGGCGAGCAGCTGGAGCTGATCGCCATCGAGGCCGACGGAGCGCCGCTGCCACAAGATGCCTGGCGCGCCACGAAAAAGGGACTGGAAATTTCCCATCCCCCGGCGGAGGCCTTCACCTTGAAAACACACGTGCGCATACACCCGGCGGAAAACAAGGCGCTCTCCGGCCTTTACGTGAGCAACGGCATCTTCTGCACCCAGTGCGAGCCGGAAGGGTTCCGCCGCATCACCTTCTTTCCCGACCGGCCGGACGTGCTGGCGCGCTTTCATGTGCGCATCGAGGCGGACAAGGAAGCGGCGCCGGTGCTGCTGTCCAACGGCAACCTCGTCGAGCAGGGGAAGCTGGAGGGCGGGCGGCACTACGCCATCTGGGAAGACCCGTTTCCGAAGCCCAGCTACCTGTTCGCGCTGGTGGCGGGCAAGCTCGAGGCGCTGCACGATACCTTCATCACCGACCAAGGCCGCCGGGTAAAGCTGGGCCTGTGGACGGAGCCGGGCA
>JALVFB010000242.1 GCA_027030295.1 Hyphomicrobiales bacterium | reverse complement strand
CTGGAAATCGCCCGCGCCCTGGCCACCCGCCCGCGCATCCTGCTGCTGGACGAACCGGCGGCGGGGCTGAACCCGGCGGAAACGGCGGAAATCGACGCCCTCATCCGGCGCATCGCCGATGATGGCATCACCGTGCTGCTGGTGGAGCACGACATGCACCTGGTGTGGAGCGTGTCCGATCACATCATGGTGCTCAACCATGGCCGGGTGCTGGCGGAGGGCAACGCGGCGGAAATTCGCGCCAATCCGGATGTCGTGGAAGCCTATCTGGGGCATGGGGCACGGGAGCGCTGACATGAACGGTGGAAAAGGGGCATCCGCGCCGCTGCTGGAGGTCACGGAGCTGCGCTCCCGCTACGGGCGCATCGAGGCGCTGAAGGGCGTGTCGGTGACGGTGCATGCCGGCGAGCTGGTGGCGCTGGTGGGGGCCAACGGCGCCGGCAAGACGACGCTCATGCGCGCCATTTCCGGCGTGCAGCCGGTGCATGGCGGCAGGATCCTGTTCGAGGGACGGGACATCACCGGCGCCACCGCGCGGCAGCGGGTGCGGGCGGGCATCGTGCAGGTGCCGGAAGGGCGCCGCGTGTTCGGCCCGATGACGGTGGAGGACAATCTGCGGCTTGGCGCCATCACCCGTTCGAAGCACGAAGAGGAAGAAGGGCTTCAGCGCGCCTTCGCCCTGTTTCCGCGGTTGCGCGACCGGCGGGGGCAGCCGGCGGGCACCCTTTCCGGCGGCGAGCAGCAGATGCTGGCCATCGGCCGGGCGCTGATGGCCAGGCCGCGCCTGCTGCTGCTGGACGAACCGAGCATGGGGCTTTCGCCGCTGCTGGTGGATCAGACATTCGATATCATCAGACAGCTTGCGGAAGAGGGCATGACCATCTTCCTGGTGGAGCAGAACGCCTATGTGGCGCTGTCCATCGCCGACCGCGGCTATGTGCTGGAAGGCGGGCGCACGACCCTGGAAGGCCGTGGCGAGGAGTTGCTGCACGACGAGAGGGTGAAGGAGGCCTACCTGGGGGTGTGATACCAGTTTGCATACATAACCACCCACCACCCCGCGCCCCCACCCAACCCCCAAATTATGAAAAACAAGGGCTTGGGTGGGGGCGCGGGGTGGTTTCACCGGTCAACCTTTGCGCAGGCTGGTGTGAGCCTTTCCGATTTTCTTGACGAAACGCCGCCGGATGTGATTGGCTCCTCTCCCACGGGGGCGGACGATCGGGGCGGCCAGGAGGAAACCGCGATGCACAAGGTGCAGACGCAAGCACCCGAAACGCCCGGACGGGACGATATCCGACCGCTGATGGGCAACGAGGCCATCGCCCGCGGCGCCTGGGAGGCGGGGGTGAAGGTGGCGAGCGCCTATCCCGGCACGCCGAGCACGGAAATTCTGGAAAGCCTGGCCCGCTACCCGGCGGAAGAGATTTCCGTGGAATGGGCCGTCAACGAGAAGGTGGCGCTGGATATCGCCATCGGCGCCTCGTTCGCCGGGGTGCGCGCCTTCTGCGCCATGAAGCACGTGGGGCTGAACGTCGCCGCCGACGCCCTGATGTCGCAGACCTACATCGGCGCCCATGGCGGGCTGGTGATCACCGTGTGCGACGATCCGGGCATTCATTCCTCGCAGAACGAGCAGGACACGCGGCTCTTCGCGCGGCTGGCCATGGTGCCGTGCCTGGAGCCTTCGGACGCGCAGGAGGCGCTGGAGTTCACCCGCCTGGCCTTCGAGCTGTCGGAGGAATTCGACACGCCGGTGATCGTGCGCTCCACCACGCGGCTGTCGCACACGCGCTCGGCGGTGCGGGTGGGCGAGCGTGGGAGCGCGCCGCGCAAGGCGTTCGTGCACGATCCGGCGAAGAGCGTGATGATCCCTTCTCACGCCAGGGCCAGACACGGCAGGTTGCTGGAGCGCGAGGCCAGGTTGCGCGAGCGTTTCGCGCAAGCGCCCTTCGCGCGCATCGAACGCGGGCGCAAGGACATCGGCGTCATCACCACCAGCGTGGCCTATACCTATGTGAAGGAAGTGCTGCCCGAGGCCAGCGTGCTGAAGCTGGGCGCCTCGTGGCCGCTGCCGGAGGCGCTGCTGAAGGAATTCGCCGAATCGGTGGAGCGGCTGTTCGTGGTGGAGGAGCTGGAGCCGGTCATCGAGGACGAACTGCGCAAGCTGGGCTTGAGGGTGGAAGGCAAGGTGTGGTTTCCGCGCACCGGCGAACTGTCGCCGGAGGTGGTGCGCGACGGGCTGGTCGCCGCCGGGGTGCTGGAGCCGCCGCCGGCGGAGGAAGAGGCGCTGGAGATCGAGCCGCTGGTGCGCCCGCCGGTGCTGTGCGCGGGGTGTCCGCACATGTCCACCTACAACGCGCTGCGCTATCTGGACGTGCGCGTGGCCGGCGACATCGGCTGCTACACGCTGGCCGCCATCGAGCCGTTGCGGGCCATCGACACCTGCGTCTCCATGGGGTCTTCCATCGCCAACGCCATCGGCATGGCGCGGGCCGGCACCGCGGAGAAACCCATCGTCGCCACCATTGGCGACTCCACCTTCCTGCACGCCGGCATTCCGCCGCTCATCGACGCCGTTTACAACGACGTCAACATCACCGTCATCATCCTCGACAATTCCATCACCGCCATGACCGGCGGCCAGCATCATCCCGGCACCGGCCACGGCATTCGCGGCAACAAGACGCACAAGGTGGAATACGAGGACATCTGCCGCGCCGTCGGCGTGAAATGGGTGCGCACCGTCGATCCGTATGAATACGGCACCCTGCTGAAGACATTGCGCGAGGCGGTGGAATACAAGGGCGTGGCGGTGGTCATCGCCGACCGCCCCTGCGTCATCGACCCGGTGAAGATCACCGGCGAACCCTTGCGGATCGATTCCGCCTCCTGCATCGCCTGCCAGGCATGCATGAATCTGGGCTGCCCGGCGCTGACCTGGAGCGACGAATGGCACGAGGGGCACCACAAGGTGAAGATAGAACCTTCCCTGTGCATCGGCTGCACCGTGTGCGCGCAGGTCTGCCCCACCGCCAGCATCCAGCCCGAGCGGACGGAGTAGGGCCATGGCCGAAACCACCCTCAACGACGACGCCGGCGCCGAAAACGCCGAAGCCACGGCGGCGAGGCCGACGAACGTGCTCATCGTCGGCGTCGGCGGGCAAGGGGTCATCATGGTGTCGAAGGTGATGGCGACCCTGGCCCAGCGCGCCGGCTTCGAGGTGAAGCAGAGCGAGGTGCATGGCATGGCCAAGCGTGGGGGCGGGGTGTTCTCGCACGTGCGCTTCGGCCACAAGGTGTTCTCGCCAACCATTCCGCGCGGCGAGGTGGACGTGTTGCTGGCGCTGGAATGGGCCGAGGGCCTGCGCTGGCTCAATCACCTCAACCGCTCCCGCGGCACCTTCATCGCCGACGTCAAGCGCATCGTGCCGCCGTTCGCCTGCCGCAACCGCGCCGACGGCGCGCCGCTGGGCTATTCGCGCGAGACGCCGAAGGACGTGCTTTCCAGAGTGCGGACGGGTTACGCGCTCAACGCCAGCGGCATGGCGGAGCGCCTGGGCAATCCGCGCGTGGCCAACACCATCCTTCTGGGCGTGCTGTCCACCGCGCTCGATTTTCCGGAAGAGGAATGGCTGGCGGTGATCGAACAATTCGTGCCGCCGAAGACGGTGGAAGTGAACCTGCGCGCCTTTGGCGAAGGGCGCGACTGGGTGGCGCGGCATGGCGAGGTGGGGCCGGACGAGGAGGTTGACTTCTCGCCCCCCGCCGGGCTGGAAACGCCGCCACGCCGGCCGCGCGTGTTCATCGAGCGCGCCTGGTGCAAGAGCTGCGACATCTGCGTGAAGATGTGTCCGGAGCGCTGCCTGGAACTGGACGAGGCGCACATCGCGCGCATGCGCGCGCCGGAGCGTTGCACCGGGTGCAGATTGTGCGAATACCTGTGCCCGGATTTCGCCATTCGCGTGCTGCGCCTGCCGCAAGACGCCAGCGAAGAGGAGGCATCGGCATGAACGCGCAAGCGCCGGTGAACCTGCAGGGCAATCACGCCTGCGCGCTGGGCGCCATCGCGGCGGGGTGCGCCTTCTACGCCGGCTATCCCATCACGCCGTCATCGGAAATCGCCGAGCGCATGGCGCGCGAGCTGCCGAAGGCGGGCGGCGTGTTCATCCAGATGGAGGACGAGATCGCCTCCATGGCGGCGGTGGTGGGCGCGTCCATGGGCGGGGCGCGCGCCATGACGGCCACCTCCGGCCCCGGTTTTTCGCTGAAGCAGGAGAACATCGGCCTGGCGGCGATGATGGAAGCGCCGTGCGTCATCGTGAACGTCATGCGCGGCGGGCCCTCCACCGGCATGCCGACGCGCCCGGCACAGGCCGACATCATGCAGGCGCGCTGGGGCTCGCACGGCGACAGGCCGGTCATCGCCCTGTGTCCGGCCTCGGTGCAGGAGGCCTATGCCGAAACCATCCGCGCCTTCGCCCTGGCCGAACGCTTGCGCACGCCGGTGGTGCTGCTGATGGACGAGGTCATCGGCCACATGGTGGAGACGGTGACGCTCACCCCGCCGACGGAAGAGGAAAAGGGCGCGCGCAAGTGGGCCGACGAACCGAAGGAAGGCTTCTTGCCCTATCGCATCACCGAGGACGGCGTGCCGCCGTTTCCGCGCCCCGGCGACGGCTACCGAGCGCACGCCACCGGCCTGACGCACGATGAAAACGGTTTTCCGACGCAGGATCCGGCACGCGTGGCGGTGGTGATGCGGCGGCTGCTGGGCAAGATCGACAAGCACCGCGACATCATCGACAAGTGGGAATGCGTGGACTGCGAAGACGCCGAGGTGGTGGTGACGGCGGTGGGCATTTCCGCCCGCGCGGCGCGGGCGGCGGTGCGCGCGGCGCGCGAGAAGGGGGTGAAAGCCGGGCTGTTCCGCCCCGTCACCCTGTGGCCGTTTCCGGAAGAGGCCTTCCGCGCCGCCACCGCCCAGGCCCGCGCCATCGTCGTGCCGGAAATGAACGCCGGGCAGATGGTGTTGGAGGTGCAGCGCCTGGCACGCGACGAACAGGCCGTCGTTCCGGTCAACCGTTTCGATGGCGAACCCATCGCGCCACGGGAAATTCTCGCCAGCATCGAGGAGGCGCTGACATGAACGAACGCCCGGCCCCGGAAAAACTGCCGCGCGACGGCAGCTTCGACATCCGCGACTGGCTGCGGCTGGAGCTGATGCCGCATTTCATGTGTCCGGGCTGCGGGCACGGCATCGCGCTCAGGGCGCTGCTGTGGGCGCTGGACGAATTGCGGGTGAACAAGGACGACCTGGCGGTGGTGTCCGGCATCGGCTGCTCCGGGCGCACCGCCGCCTACATCGACGCCAACACCTTTCACGTGACCCATGGCCGGCCGCTGGCCTTCGCCACCGGGCTGAAGCTGGCGCGCCCCGACCTCACCGTGGTGGTCATTTCCGGCGATGGCGACAGCCTGGCCATCGGTGGCAACCATTTCCTGCACGCCTGCCGGCGCAACCTCGACATGACGCTGATCCTGCTCAACAACGAGATCTACGGCATGACCGGCGGGCAGGTGTCGCCCACCACCACGGCGGAACGCTTCACCACCACCACGCCGTTCGGCAACAACGAGCCGGTGTTCGACGCCTGCGAAGTGGCGCAGGCGGCGGGCGCCACCTTCGTAGGGCGCGAGGCGACGTTGCAGACGCCGAACCTGAAGGATCTGCTGAAGGACGCCATCGCCCATCATGGCTTCTCGGTGGTGGAGGTCATTTCCGACTGCACGGAAATCTACGGCCGCAAGAACGACCTGGGCAATTCGCCGGAGATGATCCTGGCGCAGAAGAGGGAGATGCGGCCGGAGGCCTATCGCAACACGGTGGACACGCCGTTTCGCCCCAACCCGTTCAACACCGGCGTGCTGGCGCGGCGGGACAGGCCGGAATACCTGGATGTCTATCGCGCCCGCACGGAGGCATTGCGCAGGCAGGGAGGCGGCAAATGAGCCAGACGGAAATCCGCCTTTCCGGCGCCGGCGGACAGGGGCTGATCCTGGGCGCGCGCACGCTGGCCGAATGCTTCCTGCGGCAGGGGCGCAAGGTGGCGCAATCGCAAAGCTACGAGCCGACCTCGCGCGGCGGCCTGAGCCGCGCCGACGTGGTGGTGTCCGACGACGTGCCCGATTATCCGCTGGTTTCCGCCCTGGATTACCTGGTCATACTGGATCAATGCGCGGTGGCCGCTTCCGAGGGGCTGATCCGCGACGACGCGCTGGTGCTGGTGGACGCCGAGCGCGCGCCACAGCCGCCGCAAGGGGCGTTTCGCACCCTGTCGCTGCCTTTCATCGCACGGGCGCGGGCGCTGGGCAACGAGCGGGTGGCCAACATCATCGCGGTTTCCACGCTGGCGGAAATGAGCGGGCTGATAACGCCGGCGCTGCTGGAGGACGTGGTGCGGGCGCGCGCGCCGAAGCGTTTTCTGGAGCTCAACCTGGAGGCATTGGCGGCGGGCCGCGACCTGGCCAGGGAACCGGCCTGACAAGGGGATTGCGAAGGGGCAGGGGACATGAACGCTGAACGTGATTTTGGCAAACCGTATGACGCCATCGAGAACGCCAGCATCGATGAACTGCGGGCGGTGCAACTGGAGCGCCTGAAATGGTCGCTGCGGCACGCCTATGACAACGTGCCCTTCTACCGGCGCAAGTTCGACGCGGCGGGCGTGCACCCGGATGACCTGAAGGAGCTTTCCGATCTGGCCAAATTCCCGTTCACGGTGAAGGACGACCTGCGCGAGAACTATCCCTTCGGCATGTTCGCGGTGCCGCGCGAACAGGTGGTGCGGGTGCACGCCTCCTCCGGCACCACCGGCATTCCGACGGTGGTGGGCTATACGAAAAACGACATCGACACCTGGGCGCACCTGATGGCGCGCTCCATCTGGGCCGCCGGCGGCCGCCCCGGTGACATCGCGCACATCGCCTATGGCTACGGGCTGTTCACCGGCGGGCTGGGGTTTCACTACGGCGCGGAGAAGCTGGGCTGCACGGTGGTGCCGGTTTCCGGCGGCATGACCGAGCGCCAGGTGCAGCTCATTCTCGATTTCCGGCCCGATCTCATCATGGTCACGCCTTCCTACCTGCTGGCCATCGCCGATGAATTCGAGCGGCGTGGCATCGACCCGCGCGAGAGCAGCCTGCGCATCGGCATGCATGGCGCGGAGCCGTGGACGGAGGAGATGCGCGCCGAGATAGAGCAGCGCTTCGGCATCGACGCCATCGACTTCTACGGCCTTTCCGAAGTCATCGGGCCTGGCGTTTCCACCGAGTGCATCGAAACCAAGGACGGCCTGACCATCTGGGAGGATCACTTCTATCCGGAGATCATCGACCCGGAAACGGGCGAGGTGCTGCCCGATGGCGAGATGGGCGAGCTGGTCTTCACCTCGCTGACCAAGGAAGCCTTTCCGGTCATCCGCTACCGCACGCGCGATCTGACGCGCCTGCTGCCGGGCACCGCGCGCACCATGCGGCGCATGGAAAAGGTCACCGGCCGCAGCGACGACATGATGATCATCCGCGGGGTGAACGTGTTTCCCTCCCAGATCGAGGAGCTGATCCTGAAGGACGAACGCCTCTCGCCCCATTACGTGCTGGAGCTGACGCGCGACGGACGGCTGGACGAGCTGACGGTGCACGTGGAGATAAAACCGCAGCTGGCCGGGGAGCTGGACACGCTGGCGCAGGACTGCGCGGAGCGATTGCGCCACAACATCAAGAACTACATCGGCGTGACCACGCGCGTGCGCATTCGCCAGGTGGGCGAGATCGAGCGCTCCATGGGCAAGGCGAAGCGGGTCATCGACAAGCGCCGGATGTGAGGAGGCGACGGCATGAAGCGATCCGTTCGCGGCATGGCCGGAAAATTCGGCATTGGTCATGAATGAGCGCGCCGCCATGGCCGGCGGCTCCGTGGCCGGAGAGCCGCTGTTGCGGCTGGAGGATGCCGGCGTGCGCGCCGATGGCGGGCGCTGGCTCATCCGCCATGTGACCCTTCAGGTGCGGCGCGGCGAGATCGTCACCATCATCGGGCCCAATGGCGGCGGCAAGACCACCACCGTGCGCGCCGCCCTGGGCATCGTGCCGCTCTCCGAGGGCAGGCTGTGGCGGGCGCCGGGGCTGCGCATCGCCTACACGCCGCAGAAGGTGGCTCCCGATTCCATCCTGCCGCTCAGCGTGCGGCGTTTTCTGGAGCTGGGCACGGCGGCGACGTCGGCCGACGTGATGGCGGCGCTGGAACGCACCGGCGCGGCGGGGCTGGCGGCGCAGCAGCTCTCCGCCCTGTCCAGCGGCGAGTTGCAGCGCGTGCTCATCGCCCGCGCCCTGTTGCGCCGCCCCGACCTGCTGGTGCTGGACGAACCGGTGCAGGGCGTGGATTTCGCCGGCGAGGGCGCCATCTACGACCTCATCCGCGGTTTTCGGGACGAAACCGGTTGTGGCGTGCTGCTGGTGTCGCACGATCTGCATTTCGTCATGGCCGGCACCGACAAGGTAGTGTGCATCAACGTGCACGTCTGCTGCGCCGGCACGCCGGAGGCCGTGTGCGAAAGCCCGGCGTATGCCGACCTGTTCGGCGATCAGGCGGCTTCGGTGCACGCCGCCTACCGCCACCATCACGACCACGTGCATGGCCTGGCCGAAGACCCGGGCCGCCGGAAGGATTGAAAGGTTTTCGTCAGCCGTCGCCCTGCACAAGACGCTGGAGTCGGCAGCGCCGCAGGGGGTGCGGTGGCGTCATCGACGCCATCACAGGGCGCAGAGGTCATAGACGGGCGCGATGTCGCCGTGCCAGTCGCGCTCGTAGCGCGCCAGCAGCTCCTCGGCATGGGTGCGGCCCGCGGCCACGATCTCGTGCAGCACCTCCAGATGGTGCCGTTCATCATGGCCCATGGCGTTCACCCGATTGCGCCGGGCCAGGCCGTCGTCGGCAATCGCCAGCATCTCGCGCGCCACCGCGCGCACGCTGCGCCCGGCCATGTCCGCGGCCAGCGCTTTCTTCGGCACCTCCTCGCGCGCCCGCTGCATGGCCTCGACCGGCCAGTCCCTGATCAGGTCGCATGCCGCGTCCAGCGCCACATCGTCATACAGCAGCCCCACCCACAGGGCGGAAAGCGCCGGCACCATGCGCA
>JALVFB010000241.1 GCA_027030295.1 Hyphomicrobiales bacterium | reverse complement strand
GGCTGTTCCGCTTGCGGCGCCGCAGCCTTGGCCGCCCCCGCCGGGGCCAACGTGGCGGGGTCGATCTTCGCCACCTCGGCGACGTCCTCGCCGTCCTCCGCCAGCACGGCGATGACGGTGTTCACCGGCACGCCCTCCGCGCCCTCCGGCACGACGATCTTCGCCAAGGTGCCCTCGTCGGTGGCCTCCAGCTCCATGACCGCCTTGTCCGTCTCGATCTCGGCGATCACGTCGCCGGCGTGCACCGCCTCGCCTTCCTTCTTCAGCCAGCGGGCGATCCTGCCTTCGGTCATGGTGGGCGAGAGCGCCGGCATGAGAATGGGTATCGGCATGAAGTCTCCCCCTCAGTCGCGGTAGAGCACGTGCTTCGCCGCCGCCACCACCTCTTCCACCGTGGGCAGCGCCATTTTCTCGAGATTCGCCGCGTAGGGCAGCACCACGTCCTTCGCATTCACCGTCAGCACCGGCGCGTCCAGCCAGTCGAAGGCTTCGGCCATCACCCGGCGGCAGATCTCCGCGCCGATGGAGCACACCGGCCAGGCTTCCTCCACGGTAATCAGCCGGTTGGTCTTCTTGAGGCTTCTGATGACGGCGGGCATGTCCAGCGGGCGCAAGGATCGTAGGTCGATGACCTCCGCCGAGATGCCCTCTTCCGCCAGCGCGTCGGCCGCCTGCATGGCGTAGTGCATGCCCATGCCGTAGGCGACGATGGTGACGTCCGTGCCCGCGCGGGCCAACCGCGCGCGGCCAATGGGCAGCACCCAGTCGTCGACCTTGGGCACCGGGAAGCTGTGGCCGTAGAGAATCTCGTTTTCCAGCACCAGCACCGGGTTGGGGTCGCGGATGGCGGCCTTCAACAGGCCCTTGGCGTCGGCGGCGGTGTAGGGCACGACCACCTTCAGCCCCGGAATGTGAGCATACCAGGCGGAATAGTCCTGGCTGTGCTGACCGGCCACGCGCGCCGCCGGGCCGTTCGGCCCGCGGAAGACGATGGGCACGCTGACCTCACCGCCGGACATGTAATGCTGCTTGGCGGCGGAGTTGATGATGGCGTCGATGGCCTGCATGGCGAAGTTGAAGGTCATGAACTCGACGATGGGGCGCAGGCCCGCGAAGGCCGCGCCGATGCCCAGGCCCGCGAAGCCGTATTCGGTGATGGGGGTGTCGATGACGCGCTTCGGGCCGAACTCGTCCAGCAGCCCCTGGCTCACCTTGTAGGCGCCCTGGTATTGCGCCACTTCCTCGCCCATCAGGAACACGCGCTCGTCGCGCCGCATTTCCTCGGCCATGGCGTCGCGCAGGGCCTCGCGCACCGTCTGCTCGACGAACTCGGTGCCTTCCGGCAACTCCGGGTCGGATTCGGCGGGCGGGGTGATGGAAAGGTTGCGCGAAGGATCGGGCGCGCCGTTCAGGGCATAGGCGTCTTCATCGTCCTCGTCGGCGGCGGGCGCGGCGATGTGCACGGCGGGCGCCGCCGGCGCGTTCTCGGCAGGCGCGGATTGCGCCGGTTCTTCCGGTGTGGAAGTGGCCGCCGCCGCGCCGCCGCTTTCGGCCAGCAGGGCGTCGAGATCGAAGTCCTCCCCCTCTTCGGCGATGACGGCGATGGGCGCGCCCACCTGCACGTTCGCCGTGCCCTCCGGCACGAGGATTTTCGCCAGCACGCCCTCCTCGTCGGTTTCCAGCTCCATCACCGCCTTGTCGGTTTCCACCTCGGCGATGACGTCGCCGGGCGAGATGGCCTCGCCCTCGGTCTTGAGCCATTTCGCCAGCGTGCCCTCGGTCATGGTGGGCGAAAGCGCCGGCATGCGCACCACTACTGCCATGTTTCCCGTCCCCTCCGGCGGCCAGGCTATCCTTGCGCCGTTTCCCGGGTTTCTCTTCTCCAGCCTTTCCCAATTTCGTCATTCCCGCGAAAGCGGGAATCCAGCCCTGCCGCTACCGCTGACTGGATCCCCGCTTTCGCGGGGATGACGGAGAGGAGCGACGCCCCTAGAACTCCGCATACACGTCGCGCCAGAGTTCCTCTTCCGGCGGCTGCTCGGCGCTGGTGGCGAAGTCGGCGGCCTCGGCCACCACCTGGCGCACGCCCGCGTCCACCGCCTTGATGTCCTCTTCCGTGGCCCAGCCGGCCTGAAGCAGGCGGCGCTTCACCTGCTCGATGGGGTCGTGCTCCTGGCGCATCTTCTGCACCTCCTCGCGCGAGCGATACTTGGCCGGATCGGACATGGAATGCCCGCGATAGCGGTAGGTCTGCATTTCCAGAATGAACGGCCCCTTGCCGGAGAGCACGTGTTGCAGGGCGCGCCCGGCGGCATCCTTCACGGCGCGCACGTCCATGCCGTCCACCTGCTCGCCGGGGATGCCGAAGGCGGCGCCGCGCATGAACAGCTCCTCCGCCTTCGCC
>JALVFB010000240.1 GCA_027030295.1 Hyphomicrobiales bacterium | reverse complement strand
GGTAGCCGACGCCGACGATTTCCAGCTTCTTCTGGAAGCCCTCGGTGACGCCGATGACCATGTTGTTGATGAGCGAGCGGGTCAGCCCCCAGGCGGAGCGCGCCTGCTTGGTCTGGTTGCGCGGCGTCACCGTCACTTCGTTGTCCTCGATCCTCACCTCCACGAGGTCGCCGAGGATGGCCGTCTCCAGCTGGCCCTTGGGCCCTTTCACCACCACGGTGTCGCCATCCAGCTTCACCTCCACGCCGGAGGGGATGGGCACCGGTTTCTTGCCGATACGGGACATGGTTCTCGATCCTTCCCAGCTTTTGCCTGTCGCGTCGTTCTCGCGCGCCAGATCAGAATACCGTGCAGATGATTTCGCCGCCGACGTTCAGCTCGCGCGCCTTCGCGTCGCTCATCACGCCTTTCGAGGTGGAGAGAATGGCGATGCCGAGGCCGTTGTAGACCAGCGGCATGTCCTCCACCGAGGTATAGACGCGGCGGCCGGGCTTCGAGACGCGCCTGATCTCGCGGATCACCGGCTCGCCGTCGAAATATTTCAGCTCCACCTCGATGTCCGCCTTGCCGCCTTCCAGCTCGATGCGCTGAAAGCCGCGGATGTAGCCCTCGTCGGCCAGCACCTGCAGCACGCGCTCGCGCATGCGCGAGGCCGGCATGCGCACGGTGGCCTTCTTGCGCATGTGCGCGTTGCGGATGCGCGCCAGCATGTCCGCTATGGGGTCGGTAACCGCCATGATGTTCACTCCTCTCGATCAGCCCCCTGCCCCGCCAACATGGCGGACGCAGAGCGATATCAGGCCACCGCGGATCGGACGGGCCGCCCCGTGATGACCACGCATTTCGTCGTTTACCAGCTCGCCTTGGTCACGCCGGGCAGCAGGCCGCGATTGGCCAGCTCGCGCAGCGCGATGCGCGAAAGCCGGAACTTGCGATAATAGCCGCGCGGACGGCCGGTCAGCTCGCAACGGTTGCGCACGCGAACGGGCGCGGAATTGCGCGGCAATTTCGCCAGCTTCATCTGCGCCTCGAAGCGCTCCTCGATGGGACGCGAACGGTCGCGCGCGATGGCCAGCAGCGCGGCGCGCTTCTTCGCATATTTCCTGACCAGCCGCTTGCGCTTCTCGTTGCTTTCGATCTTGCCCTTCTTCGCCATGATGCGATTCCGTCTTCAAGGGGTTGCGTTCAGGCCGCCTGCTGCTGGCGCCGCTTGCGGAACGGGAAGTTGAAGCCCTCCAGCAGCGCCATGGCTTCCTCGTCGGTGGGCGCGGTGGTGTGGATGATCACGTCCAGGCCCAGGATCTTCAGCGCCTTGTCGTAGTCGATCTCCGGGAACACGATGTGCTCGCGGATGCCGAAGGCGTAGTTGCCGTTGCCGTCGAAACTCTTCGGGTTCAGGCCGCGGAAGTCGCGCACCCGCGGAAGCGCGATGTTCACGATGCGGTCGAGAAGCTCGTACATGCGCTCCTTGCGCACCGTCACCTTGGCGCCGATGGGCATGCCGGCGCGCAGCTTGAAGCCGGCGATGGCCTTGCGCGCGCGGGTGATGACGGCCCGCTGACCGGCGATCTTGGTCAGTTCGTCGGCGGCGAACTGGGCCAGCTTGGAATCGCCCACCGCTTCGCCGACACCCATGTTCAGCACGATCTTCTCGATCCGCGGCACCTGCATCGGGTTCGTGTAGCCGAAGCGCTCGATCAGCTGCGGCCGCACCACCTCGTCGTAATGCTTGCGCAGGCGCGGAACGTATTTTTCCTGCTCAGACATCGATCACCTCTCCAGAGCGCTTGGCATAACGCACCTTGCGACCATCATCCAGGACCTTGAAGCCGACCCGCGTGGGCCTGTTGTCCTTCGGGTCGATGTGGGCGAGATTCGAAACGTGGATGGGCGCTTCCTTTTCCACGATGCCGCCCGGCTGATCCTGGGTCGGGCGGGTGTGGCGCTTGACCACGTTCACGCCCTGCACGATGGCGCGATTCTCCTTCGGCAGAACCTTCAGCACCTCGCCGATCTTGCCCTTGTCGCGCCCGGCGATGACCATGACGCGATCGCCTTTCCTGATCTTCGCAGCCATCACAGCACCTCCGGAGCCAGCGAAATGATCTTCATGTGGTTCTTGGCGCGCAGCTCGCGCGGCACCGGGCCGAAGATGCGGGTGCCGATCGGCTCGCCCTGATTGTTCACCAGCACCGCCGCGTTGTTGTCGAAACGGATGACGGAGCCGTCCGGACGCTTGATGTCCTTGGCGGTGCGCACCACCACGGCCTTCATCACCTGGCCCTTCTTCACGCGACCGCGCGGGATGGCTTCCTTCACCGACACCACGATGATGTCGCCGACGGAAGCATACTTGCGCTTCGACCCGCCCAGCACCTTGATGCACTGCACCTTGCGGGCGCCGGAGTTG
>JALVFB010000239.1 GCA_027030295.1 Hyphomicrobiales bacterium | reverse complement strand
GTGGCCGCGTCCCAATGACCGATCTCCTTCGGTTGCAGATAGACGGCGCGGAAATGGTCGCGCTCCTTCACCAGCGCCTCCGGCTTCACCAGCACGCGCCCGGCTGTGTCGGCGATGACGGGCGCGGCGGCGTGAGGCGCTGCGAGCCGGGACGTCGGCGCGCGGCCCGGCGGCCTGCCGGGCGGAAAGGGGCGAGGGCGGGGCAGGGGAATGGCCAGCCGGCGTCTCGCCGGGCGCGGTGGCAAACTCGTGGGAGCGGAAGATTGCGGCTTCAGCCCCTTCAGCTTGCGGGCGATGAAGTCGCCCAGGCTGGAGCCGGCCTGCGCCGGCGCGCAAAGCGCCAGCGCCATGATCATGGCCGTGAATGTGTGCGTGAATGACCGCATGATTCCGCCACCTGCCCGAATTTGCGGGAAACATGATCCGGAGAGGCGGCAGAAATGCGGCGAATATCGGGCGTCAGCCCGCCGCCGTCTTGCGCTTCGCGCGCTCGATGAGGCCGGCCACCGCTTCCGGCTTTTCCTCCAGGATGCGGCAGGTCTGCTCCAGATTGAAGCCGAAGCGGCAATAGAGCAGGGCGGCGCGGCGCTCCTTCACTTCCAGCCTTTTCGGCGCGCTTTCCACCGCCTGAATGAGCAGATCGGGCTCCAGATCGATGTTCCCGATCACGTCTTCCCACTTCACCGCCTCGTCGGGCTGATACCACTCGTAGAATTCCTCGTCGTCGTCATAGACGGGGTCGAACACCAGCGGCGCGTCCGGCACTTTCTCCTCCAGGGAGAGCGCCTCGTGGGCCTGTATCTCGCGCTGCCGCGTGGCGATGGCATCGGCGGCGCGGAACAGCATGGCATACAGCCAGGCGCGCGGCTCCATGCCCTTCGGCTTCTTCTCGCGGTTGTCCCAGGCGCGGATCATGGCCTCGGCCACCAGCTCCTCCGGCGTCATGAAGTCGGGCGGATAGTCGCCAACGCTTTCGTAATAGGCAATCTCGTGCTTTGCCGCCTGCAACAGGTTGGCCATTTCCGCTTCGACCAGGCGGTCGAACGCCCCCTTGTCCCCCTCGACGATCTTTTTCCAGTCTGCCACGGCCTTTCTCCCTGTTTCGGATGATCGTTCTTCTGGTTATGTGTTGGGCCGGGAGGAGGCTTTCAAGACGAAAGGGTTCAATGCCGCTTTTCGTCGCCTGATTTTGCGTTGTGGTGCTCCGCGGCGTGGGTGAGAAACAGCGCCAGGCCCACGAGCGCGATGCCGCCGGCGAAATAGAGCATGCCGGTGGCCGATTCGAACTTCATGCCGATGGCGTGGTCGAAGAACTTCACCACCAGGATCATCAGGATGACCTTGGCCAGGCGGTTTTTCAGGTCATCGAGGTTGCGGATGGAAAGGATGCGCGAGGCCGAGGAATCGTCGGCCTGGTCGATGCGCGAGATGAACAGCTCATACAGGCCGAGCGAGAAGATGAGCAGCACCGTGGCCAGCAGGTAGCCGTCGATGACCTGCACCACGTGCTTGATGGTCTGATCGTGCAGGTTGGCGCGGTCGCCCTGTTCCAGCCCCGCATAATGGCCCAGCTCGGACACGAGATAATAGACGTCCACCGAGGTGACGAAGAACACCGCCAGCGACACGATGAGCGAGGCGACGACCGCCACCAGCACGACGAGGCGGCTGTTCCACAGGATGCCTTCGAAAATCCATTCGATGAGGCGTAGCACTTCCGTTCCTCCCTTGAATGCATGGAGCGGTCAATGTGGGTATGCGGCGGAAAAATGCAAGCGCGGGCACTCACGCCGTGGCGAATTCGCGCGCCAGCGAGGCGAGGTCGGGATAGTGCGCATCCGGCTGCGGCAGCTCGCGCAACGAGGGCGTGGCGCCCCAGTCGCCGCCCTCGGCCAGTCCCTGACGGTCGATCCACACGGTGGTGATGCCCAGCCGCTTCGCCGGAGCGATGTCGTGATAGGGGCTTTGCGCCACGTGCAGCAGCTCGTCCGGCGCGCAGTCGAAATCGTGCTCCACGTGCCGCAGCAGATAGCGGAAGTTTTCCTCGTTCGGCTTGTAGCCGCCGATGTTCTCGGCGGTGTGCACGGCGTCGAATTCGACACCGAGGCGCGGCGCGGTCAGCTCGAAACCGTAGTTGTGCACATTTGACAGGATCACCAGCCGGCAGTGGCGCTTCAGCGCGCGCAAGCTTTCGGCGGTGTCGGCAAAGGCCGGCCAGCAGCCGATGCTCTCGGCGAAGGCCTCGTCAAGCCCCTGGCTGGTTTGCAGGCCCCAGCGCCTGGCCAGCGCACGATGGGTGTCGGCAAGCACGCGGTCATAACGCTTGGCCGGATGCTCTCTCTCCTGGCGGCTTTCCTCCTCGGCATAGGCGGCCAGCGCCTCGGCGCGGGTTACGGGCGCGGCGTCGTTGGC
>JALVFB010000238.1 GCA_027030295.1 Hyphomicrobiales bacterium | reverse complement strand
GCGCCGGCGCTTTCTCGGCGGCAACGGACGCAAGGTGCCGTTCATCATCGGAATGGCCGGTTCGGTGGCCGCCGGCAAGTCCACCACCGCGCGCATCCTGCAACGATTGCTCTCACGCTGGGAGGATCATCCGCGGGTGGATCTGGTGCCCACCGACGGCTTTCTGCTGCCCAACGCGGAGCTGGAGCGGCGCGGGCTGATGGGGCGCAAGGGCTTTCCGGAATCCTATGACCTGCCGCGGCTGTTGCGATTCCTGAGCGAGGTGCGGGCCGGGCGGCGGCGGGTGCGGGCGCCGGTGTATGACCATCTCACCTATGACGTGGTGGAGGACGCGTTCATCGAGATCGACCAGCCGGACATTCTCATTCTGGAGGGGCTGAACGTGTTGCAGACGGGCCGCCTGCCGCGCGACGGCCGGGCCATTCCGTTCGTTTCGGATTTCTTCGACTTCGCGCTGTATCTGGACGCGCCGGAGGAGCTGCTGGAGGACTGGTATGTGCAGCGCTTCTTCGTGCTGCGGCAGACGGCCTTTCGCGACCCGCGCTCCTATTTCCACCGCTACGCGGCGCTCGACGACGCCCAGGCGAAGGCGGTGGCGACGCAACTGTGGGAAACCATCAATCTGCCGAACCTGCGCGAGAACATCCTGCCCACCCGCACCCGCGCCGACCTCATCCTGCGCAAGGGCGCGCATCACCGGGTGGAAGAGGTGTTCCTGCGCAATATCTGATGCTCAGGGCCGCCAGTCGTAGAGCCAGGCCATGCGGTCGAAACTGGCCGCGCCGGAGGTGAAACGGATGAAGGCGTCACGGCCGGCCGCCATCAGGCCGGAGGCGTGATAGACACGGCTCAGTCGCCATGAGGAATTGACGATGCGGGCGGTGCGTGGCTGGCGCTCGCGCTCATAGGCACGGAAGGCCGCCGGCAGATCTTTTTCCTGGGCCAGGTGGCGCATCAGCACCACCGCGTCCTCCAGCGCCATCACCGCGCCGGAGGCGAGATAGGGCAGCGTGGGGTGCGCGGCGTCGCCGATGAGGGTGAGCGCGCCCTCGCCCCAGGTGGTCACCGGTTGCCGGTCGGCCCCGCCCCAGCGCATCCACTTTTCCGGCGTGGAAAGCACCGCCAGCAGCTCCTCGCAGGCACGGGCGAAAATGCGGTGCACCGCCTGCGCCTGTGTTGGTTCTCCCCAGGTGTCGCCGGCGTTCCAGCGTTCGTTGACGGCGGCCACGATGTTGAAAGCCGCGCCGCCCTTCACCGGATAGTGCACCACGTGGCCATAGGGGTTGAGCCACAGGTTGACGTTGCGCGTGTCCACCAGCTCCGGCACGTCCTCCATGGGCACCAGCGCCCGATAGAGCACATGGCCGGAAAAGCGTGGCCGCCGTTCGCCCAGCAACTGCGCCCGCACCCGCGAGTGAATGCCGTCGGCGCCTATGAGGCCCCGCGCGGTGGCCTGCCGGCCGTCTTCCATCAGCACGCTCATGGTGTCGGCCCGGCGCTGCCAGGCGACGACGCGGCTGGCGGTCTTCAGGGTGATGGCCGGTTCGTTTTCCGCCACCGCCAGCAGCGCCGCCAGCAGGTCGGCCCGGTGCACCACCTGATAGGTGCCGCGAAAGCGCCTGCGGAAGGCCTCGCCCAGCGGCACCCGCCCTAGCTCGCCGCCGCTGCGCGCGCGGCGGATGCGAATGGCGCGCGGAAAGAACACGTGATGCCGCAGCCATTCCCAGGCCCCCAGCTCCTCCAGCGCGCGCCGCCCGTTGGGGCCGATCTGGATGCCCGCCCCCAGCTCGGAAAAGGCCGGCGCCTGTTCCAGCACCAGCACCTCGTGCCCGGCCCGGGCCGCGCCGATGGCCGCCGCCAGCCCGGCGATGCCGCCACCCGCCACGATCAGACTGGCCATGTCCGTTTTTCCCGTCTCTGACGTTCGCCGATGTCGGCGTCCGAGTCACGAATACGACTTGCCCGCCGGCCAGGGGGCGCGGGGCACCGGCTCCAGCCCGGCCATGCGGCAGACCTCTTCCCATTCCGCCTCCGTGACCGGCTGCACGGACAGGCGGGAATTGTTCACCAGAACCATATCCGCCAGCGCCGGGTTGTCCTTGACTTCCTGCAAGTGCACCGGGCGTGGCAGGGTGCACAGGGCCTCCACGTCCACGCATTCCCAGCGCGCATCGTCGCTGGTGGAATCCGGATGCGCCGGCGCGGCCACGCGCACGATGCCGACGATGCGCTTCTCCTTCACCGAGTGGTAGAAAAAGCCGAGATCACCCACCTCCATGGCGCGCATGTTGTTGCGCGCCTGATAATTGCGCACGCCGTCCCATTCCGCCGGGCCGTCGTGCGCCATCTGGTCTTCCCAGCTCCATGTGCCGGGTTCGGACTTGAACAGCCAGTAAGCCATGTCAGCTCTCCG
>JALVFB010000237.1 GCA_027030295.1 Hyphomicrobiales bacterium | reverse complement strand
CCACCGCCGCCACGCCATAGACGCGCTTGCCCGTCAGCACCGGGCGCGCGGCGATGTCGGTGATGGTCGGCGCTGCGGACAGCGTGACGCTCCAGCGTTCGCTACCCGAAGTGGACAACGCCGTCATGTCGCCACCGGAAAAGGGACAGACCACCATCGACCCGAGCACCGCCGGCGCGGCGGCGGAAATGAGCCTCGTGCGCCCCGTGGCGCCCTGATGCTCCCACAACTTGCCGCCGTTGCCGGCGGAAAGCGCGTGCAACTTGTCGCCATTGTCGCGCACGAACACGCGGCCCGCGGCCACCACCGGCGGGGTGCGCAGCGGCCGCCCCAGCTTCGCCCGCCACAGCTCCGCGCCGGACGCCACGCTCAGCGCCACCACCTCGCCGAAACCGGTGGCGGCGAACAGCGTGCGCCCGTCGCTGCAGATGCCGCCGCCGAAGCCGTCTTCCGGGTCTTCGCCCTTCGGCACCAGAGAGCGTTCCCACAGCTTGCGTCCGCTATCCGCGTTCAGCGCCCGCACGGTGGCCCTGGCGTCCAGCACGCAGACGATGTTGCCGGCGATGATGGGCGGCGCGGAAAGCCGGTTGGCGCCCTTGGAGGCCGCCGCCGCCCGCACCCGCCAGCGCCGGCTGATGCGCTCGGACAGGGCCGCGTTGCCGATGACGTTGCTGGCCGTGCCGCCCGGTTGCAGCCACTGGTTGATCGCCGCGGGCCTGGGCAGGAACACCGCTTCCTTCGCCTTGCCGGTTCCGGAAGCGGCGCCCAGCAGCGGCTCGCGCTTGCCGGAAAGGGGCTTGTCGCTCTTGCCCAGCAGGTCGTTCAGCAGATCGCCGGTGTTCACGCAGCCGGACAGGAGCGCCGATGCGCCCAACAGCACGCCCCGGCGCGAAAGGGTGGCGCCGGCCGCGCCACCCGCACGGGAAAGTGGGGAGCGGGAACTCATCGCGCGGGGCGCTCCTTCGCACCCGTTTCCGCCCCGGCGGTGTTCAGCAGCACGCTGGCCCGGCCGCGCGCCTCCGGCGGCGCTTCCGCGTCGGCCAGGATCTGCTTCAGCAATGTCACGGCGGTTTTCGCGTCGCCTTCGCGCAGCGCGGCCAGGGCCAGGATTTCCCGCGCCGCCGTGCGCCAGGGGTTGCCCGCCACGTCCAGCCCGCCCAGCACCTTCGCCAGTTCCGCGCGGCTGGCCGTGTCCACCATCAGCCACGCCCGCCGCACCCGCGCCGCGTTGCGATAGGGCAGGGAGAGCGTTTTGTCCTCGCTCACCTGCGCATACAGGGCGATGGCCTCCTTCGTCTTGCCCTGCCTGGCCAGCAACGCCGCCAGCCGCAGCTTCGCCAGCCCGGCCGCGCCGGCGTGCCCGCCTTGCATGAGCTTGCGCAGGGCCGCCTCGGCGGCCTCCGTCTTGCCCGCGCGCACCAGATCCAGCGCTTCCACGTAGGCCTTGCCCGCCGCCTCCGCCTGCTGGCGCTGATAGTATTGCCAGCCCTTGTAGCCGGCCACCGCCAGCACCAGCCCCACGGACAGCGCCAGAAACAGGTTGCCGTAGCGTTTCCACAGCTTCTCCAGCCGCTCGCGCCGCAGCTCCTCGTCCACTTCTCGCAACAGGGCGTCTTCTTCGGCCATGGATGCAGGCTCCCGCTAGAAACTACCGCTGGTCTTGTAGCCGCGCCATGCCCGCAAGGCAATCACGACCACGCTATTTCTTCTTCATGCCATAGACATGCTCCGGCCCCGGAAAGGCGCGCGCGCGCACGTCCCGCGCATAGGCGGCGATGGCGTTCTCGATGGCGGCGGCCAGATCGGCGTAGGCCTTCACGAATTTCGGCGGCCGCGGGTTCAGCCCCAGCATGTCCTCCATCACCAGAATCTGCCCGTCGCAGGCCACGGACGCGCCGATGCCGATGGTGGGGATGGGGCAGTGTTCGGTGATTCTGCGCGCCAGCGGCTCGGCGATGGCCTCCAGCACCACGCAGAAAGCCCCGGCCTCGGCCACCGCTTGCGCGTCGCGCTCGATGGCCGCCCATTGCGCTTCCTCGCGTCCCTGCACGAAGAACCCGCCCAGCGTGTTCACGCTCTGCGGCGTCAGCCCCACGTGCGCCATCACCGGCACCCCGCGCTCCACCAGGAAGCGGATGGTTTCGGCCATGCGTTCGCCGCCTTCCAGCTTCACCGCCCCGGCGCCGCTTTCCTTCAGCACCCGCGCGGCGTTGCGGAAGGCCTGCCGCGGGCTTTCCTCGTAGGAACCGAAGGGCATGTCCACCACCACCAGCGCCCGTTCCACCGCCGAGGCCACCACCCGCCCGTGGGTGATCATCTGCTCCAGCGTCACCGGAATGGTGGAGCCGTGGCCATAGAGCACCATGCCCAGCGAATCGCCCACCAGCAGCATGTCCACGTGCTCATCGGCCAGC
>JALVFB010000236.1 GCA_027030295.1 Hyphomicrobiales bacterium | reverse complement strand
CAGCTTGCGCAAGGGGTTGGAGACGCCTTTCAGCGGCTCGAACAGCTCCAGGTGTTCCAGCAGGCGCACGGAGGGGCGCATCAGGGCGATGGTGCGCGGATCGTGGCGTTTCTCGAACGGGTCCAGCGGCCCGGTGATGATGGCCGTTTTCAGCCCCTGCTCGGCGCACAGGGCCGCCGCCGCCAGCCCCGCCGGCCCGGCGCCGGAAACGATGACGTCATAATCGCCCGCGTGCGTGGTCATGAGTCGTCCTCCGTGCAGTCATCCCAGTATGCGCACATTCCATGCCGATGTGCAATCAATCCAGCTACGACGGCGCCGTGACCACGACCTTGATGTCGGGCAAATCGCGCACATTTTTCAGGAAACGGCCGACGGTCATCGCGAAACAAGGGGGACAAGGAGGAGACGATCATGAAAACCGGTTTGCGGGGCAAGGGGCTGGAGCTGCTGGATTGCGCCGGCATGCGGGTGGCGGACGCGGCGGCCATGGACTTCGGCGTGGCCGGGCGGGCGCTGATGGAGAAGGCGGGCCAGGCGGTGGCCGAGGCGGCGCTTGAGATGCTGGAAGGCCGGGGCCGGGTGCTGGTGCTGGCGGGGCCGGGCAACAATGGCGGCGATGGCTTCGTGGCGGCGCGCATGCTGCGCGAGCGGGGCCTGGCGGTGGACGTGGCGCTGCTGGGCGAACGCGAGCGGCTGAAGGGCGATGCCGCGTGGGCGGCGGAGGAATGGAGCGGGCCGGTGCTGCCCGTTGAGCCGCTGGTGGAGGCGCGGGAGCACGCCTTCGACGCCTACGATCTTGTCATCGACGCGCTGTTCGGCGCCGGTCTGGACAGGCCGCTGGAGGGCGCGGCGGCGGCGCTGGCGGCGCTGGCGGTGGCGGCACGCAAGCGCGGCGAGGTGATGGTGCTGGCGGTGGACGTGCCGTCGGGGCTGAACGGCGACACGGGGCGGCCCATGGACGGCGGGCTTTGCTTCGAGGCGGACATGACCGTCACCTTCTTCCGCAAGAAGCCGGGGCATCTGCTGTATCCGGGGCGCGATTTGTGCGGCGTGGTGCGGGTGGCGGACATCGGCATCCCCGAGCGCGTGTGGCAGGAAGTCTCGCCGGTGGCGTTCGAGAACGCCGCGCGGCTGTGGCGGCGGGCGCTGCCGGAGCTTGCGCGTGGCGTGCACAAGTATCGGCGCGGCTCGCTGATGGTGCTCTCCGGTGATGCGTTGCACACCGGGGCGTCGCGGCTGGCGGCGCTGGCGGGTCTGCGCGCCGGGGCCGGGGCGGTGACGCTGGCCGGCGGTTGCGAGGCGCTCACCGTGCAGGCGGGGCAGGTGACGGAAGTGATGTTGCAGCCGGTGGACGATGCCCTGCAACTGGTGGACGCGCTGGCGCTGAAGCACGTGCACGCCATGCTCATCGGCCCGGCGGCGGGGGTGAACGAGACCGTGCGCGACATGACGCTGGCGGTGCTGGAGCGGACGCGCAGGGTGGCGGTGGTGCTGGATGCGGATGTGTTCAGCATTTTCGAGAGCGATCCGGAAACGCTGTTCGCGGCCATTGCAAAGCGGCGCGGGCCGGTGGTCATGACGCCGCACGAGGGCGAATTCGCGCGGCTGTTTCCCGACCTCGCCCATGACCGGGAAGGCAGTGCGGGGAAGCTCACGCGCGTGAAGGAGGCGGCCAGGCGCGCCGGCTGCGTGGTGCTGCTGAAGGGGGCGGACACGGTGATCGCCGATGCGAAGGGCAATGCGGTGATCGAATCGGACAGCCCGCCGTGGCTGGCCACCGCCGGTTCCGGCGACGTGCTGGCGGGCGCCATCGCCGGGCTGCTGGCGCAGGGCATGCCGGCGCTGGCGGCGGCGGCGGCGGGCGCGCGGCTGCACGCGCTGGCGGCATGGCGGGCGGGGCCGGCCATGGTGGCGGGCGACCTGCCGGCGCACATCGGCATGGCGCTGGCGGAAATCACCGGCGCGGCGGCGCTGTGGCAGGGGCGGCGCGGAGTGGAAAAGGCGTGAGCCTCGGGCTATCCTGCGCGTGGAGGAAAACCGGAACGGAGCGGCGGCATGGACGACAGGGTGCGCACCTGGCCGAGGGAAGCGGGATGGCACTTGCCGGAAGAGAAGGCGCGCGAGTGCACGCCGCCGCTGCCGTGCCTGGTGCGCAAGGCGGCGGAGGACATCGCGGCCAGCCCCTGCCGCTTCATCAACCGCGAACTTTCGTGGCTGTCGTTCAACACCCGGGTGCTGGCCGAGGCCGCCAACCGCCGCCATCCGCTGCTGGAGCGGGTGCGCTTTCTGTCCATTTCCGGCAACAACCTGGACGAGTTCTTCATGGTGCGCGTGGCGGGCCTGGCGGGGCAGGTGCGCGCCGGCATCACAACCCGCTCGCAGGACGGCATGACGCCTGCCGAGCAGCTGCACGAG
>JALVFB010000235.1 GCA_027030295.1 Hyphomicrobiales bacterium | reverse complement strand
AAGGAAGCGCGGGTGCATCCCGCTCGCCTGGCCCATCGCGGCCCGGTGCGGCCACGATACGGGCGGGGCGCCCTGCCCCGTCGCGGCAAGCGGGTGCGCATGGCCCCGCTGGTGGAGACGCGGCGCGTGCGGCTTGGCCCCTGGAGCCTGAGCAGAACCTTTCACGGCAGGGTGCGCGCCGGCCATCTTCTCGAGGTGCGTCTGCCGGTTTCCGGGCGGGTTGTCGCGGTGCATCCGCAATTGCGCACGGGCGGATACGTCAGGAAGGGCGAGGTGCTGCTGCGCGTGGACGATCTGGCCTATCGCGTGGCGGTGGATCAGGCGCGGGCGGCGCTGGAGGAAATCGAGGCGAAAATCCGTGAAGCCGAGGCGCAGGTCGCCATGGAGGAGGCCTCGCTGCAAAACGCGCGCCGGCAGCTCGAGGTGGCAAGGCGGGATCTGCAACGGGTGGAGCGGCTGCAAAGGAGCGGAACCGCCTCCAGCAAGACCCTGGACGAGGCCATTCTCGCCGTCGCCCAGCGCCGTCTCACCGTCATGCAGAAGGAAGGGGCGGTGCGCATCGCCCGCGCCCGGCTGGAGCAATATCGCGCCCAGTTGCAGAAACAGCAGGCGGCGCTCGAGCTGGCGCAACGCGATCTCGCCGATACCGTTTATGAGGCGCCGTTTGATGCCCGCGTGGTTTCCGCGCAGGTGGAAAAGGGGCAATACGTCACAGCCGCCGACAAGCTGTTCACACTCTCCGCCATCCGCTCCCTGAAGGTGCAGTTTTCCATTTCCGAGGATCAGTATGGCGATCTGCTGGCGGCGCATGAAAAGGTTCCCGGCCTGCCGGTGAAAATCGTCTGGCAATCGGGCAGCCTGCGGCATGTCCTTTCCGGAAAGATCGAGCGCGTGGCGCCGCAGCTTGACGAAAACACCGGCCTGCTTGCGGTCTTTTCCTCCCTTCGGGGGAATGAGGAGGCGCTGCGCCTGATCCCGCTGGGCGCTTTCGTCGATGTCGTCGTCAAAGTCACCTCTCCGCGCAAGGTCGCCCGGCTGCCCGAAAGCGCCCTGCATGAGAACGACACCGTTTTCGTCGTGGAAAATGGCCGGCTGAAATCGCGGCCCGTGCGCGTGCTGGCGCGCGCCGGGGGCGAGGTGATCGTCGCCGATGGCGTGCGGGAGGGCGAGGAAGTTCTTTCCAGCCCCATGCCCAACGCACGCGAGGGCATGCATGTGCGAAAGGCGAAGCCATGAGCGAAACGCACGCACCCACGCCCGACCGCACGGAAGAGGCGGCGCGCCTTTCCGCCCTCGGCGCGCCGATCCGCTTCTTCACGCATCATCCCACCGCCGCCAACCTGCTGATGATCCTGCTGTGCGTCTTCGGCCTGCTGGCGCTTCAGGGCCTGAACACGCAGCTTCTGCCGACGCGGGAAAATCCGCGGGTGTCCATCCGCGTATCCTGGCCGGGGGCTTCCGCCTCGGACATGGAACGGGCCGTGGTGCGCAATCTGGAGCCGGCAGTGCGCAATCTGGACGGCGTGGAGGATTTCTTCGGCCTGGCGCGCGAGGGCAGCGCCTACATGGCCGTGCAGTTCCGCCGGGACATGGATCCGGATGCGGTTCTGCAGGAGGTGCAGAAGGCGGTCGATGGCCTCGGCACCCTGCCCGCGGACATCGATCCGCCCAGGGTGAGCCTGGTGCGCGGCTTCGAGCGGGTGGCGAAAATCCTGGTCACCGGCCCCTACGGGGAAGAGACGCTGAAGGCCTGGGCGCTGCGCATTCGCGACGGCCTGCTGGCCGCCGGCATCGGCAGGGTGACGCTTACCGGAGCGCGCGATACGGAAATCACCGTTTCCGTGCCGGAGCGGAACCTTCCGCGCTATCGCCTCAACATGGATGATGTCAGCCGTGCGATCAGCAGCGAATCCCGCGATGTTCCCGCCGGCAATCTGCGCGGCGATCCGGACAGAAGCGTGCATGGCGCCGCCCGCGCCGATACTCCTGAGGAGATCCGGCGCATCCCGCTGCGCGTGGCCGCGGATGGTGGCGGCGTGACCGTGGGAAGCATCGCCGATGTGCGCGAGGGGCCGGCGGCCAACCAGGTGCGTGGTTATCACCGGGGCCAGCCCGCCATTCGTCTGGACGTGCAGCGCACGCCGGAGGCGGACACCCTGGAGACCAACCGCATCCTTCACGAATTCATGGAAAGGTTTCGCCCCACCATGCCGCCGGGCATGAAGGCGGAAATCTACGACGTGCGCGCGGCCTATCTGGTCGACCGCATCTGGCTTCTGGTGAAGAACGGCCTGCAGGGGCTTGTGATCGCCCTTGTCGTGCTCATGATCTTCCTTGATTTGCGCATCGCCCTGTGGGTGGCGCTGGGCATACCCGTTTCCATGCTCGCCACGCTCGCCGTGATGTGGGCGACGGGGC
>JALVFB010000234.1 GCA_027030295.1 Hyphomicrobiales bacterium | reverse complement strand
CATGAACCCGTTCAGCGATATCTTCAGCAAGGAAGATATCCTGCTGCTGGCCAAATACATCCAGCTGCCGCCGCCGAAGCCGCCTGAGATGTCCCTGGCGATGATGAAGAAGGCCACGAAGGTCTATGTGAAGCCGGAGAATTATCCGACGAAGCCGCTGCATGGCCGCAACTGGAAGAACTTCTTCCTGGTCATCGAGCGTGACGTGGGCAAGGTGGCGGTGGTGGACGGCGACAAGCACGAGATCGTCGCCCATCTGAACACCGGCTACGCCGTGCACGTGATGAAGTCGGCGGAGCATCACCACGTGCAGAACACCAAGAACCCGGGCCGCTTCTGGTATACCATGGGGCGCGATGGCAAGATCACCAAGATCGACCTGTGGCAGAAGCCCGAGAAGATGGTGGTGGCCGAAACCAAGGTCGCCTATGACGCCCGCGACGTGGCCGTTTCCGGCGATGGCAAGTATCTGGCCGGTGGCGCCTACTGGCCGCCGCACTTCGTCATCGTGGACGCCGTGACCATGGAGCCGCTGCGCGTGGTTTCCACCCGTGGCGTGAACGTGAATGGCGAATATGTGGAAGAATCCCGCGTCGCCGCCGTTTACACCACGCCGCTGGAGAACTCCTTCCTGATTTCGGCGAAGGAGCTGGGGCAGATGTGGCAGGTGGACTACACCGACCTGACCAACCTCAAGATCGTGCAGATGCAGACCTCGAAGTTCCTGCACGACGGGTTCTTCGACCCCACCGGCCGGTATTTCCAGATCGCGGCGAACGCGTCGAACCAGATCGTGGTGGTGGACACCAAGGACTGGAAGCGCGAGGCCATCATCGACGTGGGCAGGAAGCCCCACCCCGGCCCGGGCGCGAACTGGGTCGATCCGAAATGCGGCCCGGTGGGCGGCACGGTCTATCTGGGCGAGGGCAAGATCACCACGTGGGGCAACGACCCGAAGGGTCATCCGGATCAGGCCTGGAAGGTGTGCTACAACGTGACGCTGGACGGTCCGGGCGTGTTCATCCGCACGCATCCGAACAGCCCCTATGTGCTGGCGGATCAGACCAAGTCGCCGGATGAGGAGGTGCGTCAGACCATCTATGCGCTGGAGAAGAAGACGCGCAAACTCGTGGGGCCGATCGTGGTGACCGACAAGCCCGGATATGCGGCGGTGCACATCGAGTTCAACGCCGACGGTTCGGAGTTCTGGGTCTCGGTGTGGAACCGCAAGGATCCGAAGAAGCCCAACGGCGAGATCGTCGTCTTCGACTCCAAGACCCTGAAGGAGAAGAAGCGCATCAAGGGCTTCTACACGCCGACGGGCAAGTTCAACGTTTCCAACCGCATCAATCACGTCACCTGACGGTTGCGGCGGAATGCGAAAGCGGGAGCGGCGGCATGGCGGTGCCGCCGCTCTTTTGCTATGCAGGAAGCGGGAACGATGCGGCAGCCTCCGGCAACAAGGGAGGAGGAAATGAAACGCCAGGTGGCAATGTTGGCGGTGATGTTGGCGGGCATGCTGGCGGCCGGCGTGGCCGTGGCGGAAGACAAGGCGCCCGAGCCGCCGAAACTGACGCCGGAGAAACAGAAAATCTGTGAAGAGGCGGAAAAGCGCTATCAGGAAATCTATGGCCACCCGTCGGACAGCCTGAAGAAGAAGGGCATCGTGGTGGTGAAGATGTACAAATATACCTTCTGCCCCATTCAGGTGCGGGTGAAGCCCGGCACCACCGTGCGCTGGGTGAACGTGGACAAGCGCACCTCGCATTCGGTGTGGTTCAAGCAGATGGGCAAGGAGGAATCGACCCGCATCTTTCCCGATCCGGAAGACATGGTGGAGATGAAGTTCGACGTGCCGCCGGGGGAATATCCCTATCTGTGCGGTCCGCACTGGCAGACGGAAGGGATGATCGGCAAGGTCATCGTCGATCCGAAGGCGCCATGATCGGTCTTCGCCACTAGCGACGGGAAAAACGCATGGCTCTTGCATGGAAGGAACTGGCCGGCGTGGCGCGCCTGCCGTTTCTGGTGCTGACGCCCATTTGCGTCGGCGCCGGGGCGGCGGTGGCGTGGTGGCGCACCGGGCAGTTGGACGCGGCGTTGCTGGCGCTGGTGCTGTTGGGGGCGCTGGCGGCACACGTGGCGGTGAATGCGCTGAACGAATACGGCGATTTCAGAAGTGGCCTGGACATGGCCACGCAACGCACGCCCTTTTCCGGCGGCAGTGGCACGTTGCCGGCGCGACCCGACATGGCGCCGCTGGCGCTGGGGCTGGGTCTGGGCGCGCTGGCGCTCACCGCCGCGCTGGGGCTGTTCTTCGTGTGGCTGCGGGGGTCGGGGCTGCTGTGGGCGGGGCTGCCCGGCTTCGTGCTGGCCGCCACCTATACGCCGTGGGTGCTGAAGAACCGGTGGCTAACGCT
>JALVFB010000233.1 GCA_027030295.1 Hyphomicrobiales bacterium | reverse complement strand
CGTCGCCGCCGTGTGATACTCCAGCACGTCCTTGTAAAGCTCATTGAACGCCGCCAGGAAGCCTTCCGCCTTGATGGTCGGCTTCTCGTTCGGATCCAGCAGGATCACCTTGCCCTTGATGCCCTCCTTCTTGAAGTAGGCGGCGATCAGGCAGGCGCGCTCATACGGCCCCGGCAGGCAGCGGTAGTTGCCCGTCGGCACGTTCAGCACGAAGGCGCCTTCCTCGAAGTCGTCAAGCTTGCCCTTCAGCGACAGGTGCTCCGAACCCGGCTTGAACGCCGCCGGATACATCTGCGCCACCATCGCGGCCTCGGCCGGATCCTTCACGCCCAGCGAGGCGTAGTTGTAGTCGATGCCCGGCGCCAGCACGATGTAGTCGTAGTCGATGTAGCCGGCCGTCGTCCACGCGCGGCGCTTCTGCCGGTCGAGCTGCACCAGCATGCCCTGCAGCCAGACGTAGCCGTTGTTCTTCGCGGCGTCCACGTAGGAATGCAGCAGCAGATCGATGCCGATGACCCCGCCCAGCCACAGGTTGGACAGCGGGCAGGACATGAACATGGCGTTCGGCTCCAGAAGCACCACGTCGAATTTCGGATTTTCCTTCTTCAGGTACTTGGCCATGGTCAGGCCGGACCAGCCGCCGCCCACCACGACCACGCGCGGCCCTTTCTTCTTCGGCAGGTCGGCCGCCCGCGAAAGCGACCCGGCCACCGCGGCCGCCGCGGGCGCGCTGCCCGCGGCGATCCCTCCCATGCCCGCGGCGGCGCCGACGCCGGCAAGCCCCGCGGCCTTCAGAAAATCACGGCGACCCATGCCGGAACGGGTTTCCTTCTTCTTCGCCATGTATGCTCCCTCCTGGTTGCTTTTTTTGCGCAAGTATCATTGTCGCCAGCCCGCTGGGGCGGGGGCATTCGGCAGGCTTTCGCCACCTCGAACGGCATTGAGAAATGCAGCCGGTCTTCTTCTCCCCTCTTCCAGCCAGCCATGGCTGGCCTTTCGTATATACCAGATTACAAATATGCAATGCAAGCCATATGCGCTCTGGCGTATATGCTGGAGTGTGTGCTGCTCTGCGCCTTTCTCCCGTGTTTTTCTTGATCCCGGTCAATGCCCGTCCCAGTGCGCCTGATAGGCTGCCTGGCGGGAGGAGAAGCGGCGCCATGTTATTGCAGGTTGTGCGGCAGGGGTCCTTTCGCAGATCGATTTTCACGCTTGCCGTCACATGTCTCTGGCTGGCGGCATCCATGCCGCCCGCCTTGTCCACACCCCGCAAACCGGTGAAGGAACTCGTGCGCATGGTGCGACAGGACTGCGGCTCCTGCCACGGGCTGACGCTGAAGGGGGGGCTGGGCAAACCACTGCTGCCGGAAAACCTGGCAGACCGCGACGCCGAAACGATTGCGCAAATCATACTCGACGGCATTCCCGGCACGCCCATGCCGCCCTGGCGCGGCCTTCTGGCCGAACGCGATGCCCTTTGGATCGCCCGCAAGCTCAAGGAGGGCTTCCCCCATGCGGCGCCGTGATCTGCTCAAAGCGCTGAGCCTTGCACCCGTCCTTGCCGTCATGCCGCGGGCTGACCAGGCGCGGGCCGCGCCATCTCCCTGCCGCGCCACGGGATCGCTGGGCATCGTCATCGAGCGCGCTTCCGGCAGCGTATTGCTGGTGGACACCCTTGCGCGCGAAATCATCACCCGCATCGAGGGATTGGGCGACGTGTCCCACGCCTCCGCCACCTTCTCGCCGGACGAACGTTTCGCCTTCGTCTTCGGCCGCGACGGCGGGCTGACGAAAATCGACCTCCTCGCCGGCCGCATCGCCGCCCGTGTCGTGCAGGGCGGCAATTCCATCGGCGGCGCCATTTCCGACGATGGCCAACTCATCGCCGTATCCAATTACAAGCCCGGCGGCGTGAAGGTCTTTGCCGCCGCCGACCTGTCGCTCATCGCCGACATCCCGGCCATCGTCGATGGCGCGCGCTCGAAGGTCGTCGGCCTCGTCGACGCGCCGGGACGGCGGTTCCTCTTTTCCCTGTTCGAGGCCGGCGAGATCTGGCTCGCCGATTTTTCCGCCGGCGACAAGCCGCGAATCCGTCGCCTTGGCCAGGCCGGCAGGCAGCCCTATGACGGCCTCATCGACCCCACGGGCCGCTATTACATCGCCGGCCTGTTCGGCGAGGACGGCATGGCGCTCGTCGATCTGTGGGCCGACCCACCACGCATCCGCCGCATCCTGAACGGCTACGGCAGGGGCGAACGCCGCCTGCCCGTATACAAGATGCCCCACCTGGAGGGCTGGACACAGGCCGGCGGCGACTACTTCTTCCCCGCCGTGGGCCACCACGAGGTGCTGGTGATGAACGGCCGCACCTTCGCGCTGGAGGCGAAGATCCCCGTGCACGGCCAGCCGGTTTTCGTCATGGCCCGG
>JALVFB010000232.1 GCA_027030295.1 Hyphomicrobiales bacterium | reverse complement strand
GGTGTTTCGTCAGGAGCGCATCGTCATCTGCGGGCCGTCAGGGTCGGGCAAGTCCACGCTCATTCGCTGCATCAACCGGCTGGAGGAGCATCAGAGCGGGCGCATCATCGTCAATGGCGTGGAGCTGACCGAGGACGTGAAGAAGATCGAGGCCATCCGCCGCGAGGTGGGCATGGTGTTTCAGCACTTCAACCTGTTTCCGCATCTCACCGTGCTCGAGAACTGCACGCTGGCGCCCATCTGGGTGAAGCGCATGCCCAAGCGCGAGGCCGAGGAGATCGCCATGCACTTTCTGGAGAAGGTGCGCATTCCGGAGCAGGCGCACAAGTATCCGGGCCAGCTCTCCGGTGGCCAGCAGCAGCGCGTGGCCATCGCCCGCTCCCTGTGCATGAAGCCGAAGATCATGCTGTTCGACGAACCGACCTCGGCACTGGACCCGGAGATGATCAAGGAGGTGCTGGAGGTGATGGTGGAGCTGGCCGAATCGGGCATGACCATGCTGGTGGTCACCCACGAGATGGGCTTCGCGCGGCAGGTGGCCGACCGGGTGATCTTCATGGATCAGGGCCAGATCGTGGAAATGAACACGCCGGAGGAGTTCTTCACCAATCCGAAGAGCGAACGCACGCAGCTTTTCCTCTCGCAAATCCTGCACTGATGGGGCATTCTCGTCGGGGGAGAACGGAAAGAGGGGAGAAGCCGATGAGAAACATTGCCATGTTCGTTTCCGCGATGGTCGTCGCCGGCATGCTGGCGCTGCCGGGAGGCGCGCAGGAAAGCAAACCCGCGCCCTCCGCCGAGCAGGCGAAACGGGCGATGAAGGCGCTTGCCAGCTTCCGCCATGTGCCGCTGACGGTGGAGAAGGCAAAGGCGGCGGTGGCGATCTTCCTGACGCTGAAGAAGGAATATCCGCCCGAAACGTTCAAGGTGAAAACGCCGGGACCGATGGGGGCGGTGGAGGCCATGAAGGCGTCCGAAAAGGCGCAAGAGATTCTGAAGCTGGTGAAGGACAAGGGCTTCGCCGACATCGACGAATGGGCACGCGCCTTCACCTCGCTGGGCATGGCGCTGGCGCACGTGCGCCAGGGCAGCGACGCGGACATTCAGGCCAAGCTGAAGAAGCTGGACGAAGCGCCCATGCCGGAGCCGATGAAGGCGAAAATCCGCGCCATGCTGCAAGCCCTCATCCCGCCACAGCAGAACGTGCAGGTGGCGCAGCAGCTTTTGCAGGACGCAGATATGAAAAGGATGATTGAAGCGGTGGAGGCCATACGCTGAGCCGTGGCGTTTCAGCCGCTCCGATCCCTTTCGATTACTGCTGCGGGACGCGGTGGGGAATGCCCTTCTCGGCCAGCAGTTTCACAAGCTCGCCGTTCTGGAACATTTCCGTCACGATGTCGCAGCCGCCGACGAATTCGCCCTTCACGTAAAGCTGCGGGATGGTCGGCCAGTTGGTGTATTCCTTGATGCCCTGGCGCAGCTCGTCGGACACCAGCACGTTCACATCCGTGAACGGCACGCCCAGATAGTCGAGAATCTGCACCACGCGGCCGGAAAAGCCGCACATGGGCTGCTCGTGCGTGCCCTTCATGAACAGCACCACGTCGTTTTCCTTCACCACCGAATCGATCCAGTCCTTCACATCCGTCATTGCTCAAAGCTCCTGTTCGTGCGTTCTCATTTTTCTGAGGCCGCCCACCGCCCCGCGCCCCCGCCCAGCCCCCGATTATCAATGCTACGGGCCGAGCGGGGGCGCGGAGCGGTATTCTGCCGGGCAGACCTTGCGCCAGTAGGCATCACCCTTCTTCCGGCACGCCGGTGGTCAGCGCCAGCGCGTGCAGCTCGCCGCCCATCCTGCCCTGCAAGGCGGCATAGACCATCTGGTGCTGCCGCACCCGGCTCTTGCCACGAAAGGCCTCCGAGATCACCGTCGCGGCATAATGATCGCCGTCTCCCGCCAGATCGCGAATTTCAATCTTCGCGTCAGGGAAGGCCTCGCGCAGCAGGCGCTCGATTTCCTCCGCCGGCATCGGCATGATCCGTCCTCCGGTTGCCATTTATCATCCGCGCCGGATGGTAGGTAGCGCACGGGCGTTTTGCAATGCCCGTTCCGCCCCGTGCGGTGAAAAATGGTTCATGCGCCGCCCGGCGGGAAAAAATTCCCGCCGCTTCATTGAAACTGCCCGGCTCCGTTCCCATTCCAGAAGGCGGAAGCGGGATTTCCGGATTTTCACGACAAGGGAGATACACACAATGATCATCACCAGGGCGCATGCCATCGCGCTGGCGCGCATGCTGGCCGATGACGAGGCCGGCAAGCCGGCCACCGACATCGAGGATGTCGATCGCAACACCTATCTGGAGCTGGAAGTGCAGGGGCTGGCCCGGGCGGACGGTCCCATCAAGCGCATCCCCACCACCCTGGGGC
>JALVFB010000231.1 GCA_027030295.1 Hyphomicrobiales bacterium | reverse complement strand
CGAAACGGGCCGAAGCCGAACAGGCCGGGCCGGAGGAAGTGGAAATCGTCGTCTGGTGGCCGGACGGCACCGGGCCGTTCCGCAAGCGCAAGCGCGGCGCACCGAAGGGCAAACACGGCCCGAAGCCAGGCAAGGGCGGCAGGCCACCACGCAAGGCGAAGGCCACGCCACGCAAACCGCGCAAGGAACGCGAGCCGGATCCGGATTCCCCCTTCGCCGTGCTGGCCAAACTGAAACGGCAGGACTGACCCCGAAACCACGATGACCGGAGCCCCGGCGATGACCGACGATGAAATCCGCGCCCGCCTCAACAAGAGCGAGCGCTACATGGCCTTTCTGCTGACGGCCTTGCCCAGGCTGAAAACCACCGCCCTGCACGCCGATGAAGAAGACTGCACTCTGGAAAAGCGCGAGGTGCTGCGCGCCACGCTGGATCTCCTGCCGCCAGGGGAGGATGGGGGCATCTGCCTGGAGTTCGGCGTCTACAAGGGCAAATCGCTGCGCCTGATGGGGGAGCGCTTGCCGCGAAGGCGTTTCTATGGCTTCGACAGTTTCGAAGGATTCCCGGAAGATGACAGACCGGACTGGGAAAAGGATTTCCGCGTGCGCAAGCTGCCCGACGTGCCGGAAAACTGCACCCTGGTGAAGGGCTGGTTCGACGAGACCTTGCCGAAATTCCTGTCCGAAAACGAAGAGCGCATCGACTTCATCGACGTGGATTGCGACATTTATTCATCCACCAGCACCGTGCTGGGTGAATTGCACAAACATGGACGATTGCGCCCCGGCCTCATCATCTACTTCGATGAACTCATCAACTATGCCACCTGGCCCTGGCACGAGATGCTGGCCCTGTTCGAAATGCTGGAAGAAACGGGCTTCGGCATCCAGTGGTTATGCACCCACCAAAAGGTGCGCCAGATAGACGATACCCTGCTGATGCATCGCGACGGGCGCTATCCCCGCTGGCGCGACGCCATGCGCCAGGGCTTCCAGGCGCCCGCGTCCCTGATGCTCACCGAAGACGGCATCGACTATGGCCCACTCCATCTGCCGCATTTCGAAAAACGGGTGCGCGAACTCGGCCGTCTTTTCGACGACATGACCACCCTGTTCGAAGCCGGTCGGATTCGCCACGATACCGAAAAGCCAATACATGAACGCTTGCGCCTGTTCGTGAAGCACAGGATACTCAAACGAGGCATTTGACACTGCCCGTGGCAACATCCGGACTTTCGCCATGAAACTCCCCATGTTGATGAGGAAACTCGCCGCCCGGCGCTACTCTTCCTATCCGGTGCGCAAACTGGACTACCTTTTCCATTGCGCGCCCGAACAACGCATCATCCTCTTTTCCACGCCCAAGTGCGCCGGATCCACGCTCAAGCGTTTCGTGCAGATGATCGCCGTGAACGGTGACGTCGGCCGGCTGCCGGAAAACGTTCACGACAAGTCGAAATCGCCTCTGCGCGGCTTTCTGGAGTTGCGGGAGCCTCTTTCCGCCGTCTTCGAAAGCGATGACTGGTTCCGCTTCTGTTTCGTGCGCAATCCCTTCACCCGCGTCCTTTCCTGCTATCTCGACAAGATCGTCGGCAGGACGCGCACCCGTTATCTCCCCAAGCTGGGCTTCAATGCCGAAGAGGAGGTGTCGCTGGAGCGTTTTCTGCTGCGCCTGCGAAAAAGGCGTCTTTTGCATCTGAATCCGCACTGGGCGCCGCAATCCTACCTGATCCGTCCGGACACGATCCGCTATCATTTCATCGGCCGTTTCGAACATTTGCAGACGCACCTCTCCCTGCTGGCGAAAACATTGGGATACGCCCATTTGATCGAATCGCCCGAGCGCGTGACCGAACGTCCTCACCGCACGGACGCCGGCCAGCGGGTGCGCCAGTTCATCGGCCCGCGCGAAACGGCACTGATCCGGGAAATATATCGCGGGGATTTCCTGACCTTCGGCTATCCGCAGGATCCGCGTTTCTGTCATGCCTGAAAGACGGAAACCAACGGCGTTCCCCGCCGAACAACCGGCACGAGCCGGCATGCGGGTGGACAAGTGGCTGTTTTGCGCCCGGATGACCAAAACCCGCGCCGAAGCCGCCCGACTGGTGGAAGCCGGTGCCGTGCGCATCAACCGGCTGAAGACGAAAAAGCCCGCCGCCACGGTGCACGTGGGCGACGTCATCACGCTGGTGCGTCACGATCGGGTGCGCGTGGTGCGCATTCTGGCGCTGACCGACCGCCGCGTCTCCCCTCGCCTCGCCGCCTCCTTGCGGGAAGAATTGTAATACCAATCTGCGCAAAGGTTGACCGGTGAAACCGCCCCGCGCCCCTCAGGCCCTTGTTTTTCATTAAGGGGCTGTCCTAGATAAATCACCACACTACACGACTCCTTTCCCTGCAAGGTCGCTTTTATGCCTTTTCCAAATT
>JALVFB010000230.1 GCA_027030295.1 Hyphomicrobiales bacterium | reverse complement strand
GACCCCCAAATTATGAAAACCAAGGGCTTGGGCGGGGGCGCGGGGCGGTTTCACCGGTCAACCTTTGCGCATCTTGGTATTACAGCCGCCCCAGCAGCCAGCGCCCCAGCAGGCGCCATTGGCGGGTGGCTTGCGAAAGCATTGGCGCGGGCTTCGTGGGGAAACCTGGCCGCTTTTCCGCGCGGGCCAGCCAGAGCTGCATGAGAGTGGCGGGCCACAGGGCGGCGAGCTGGCGGCGTGGCCACTTGTGACGGCGGGCCTCGGCATGCGCTTGCGCGGACATGGCGATGAGGTCACGGGCGGCATCTTCTTCCGCCAACTGACCGGCAAGCAGCGGCGCGGGCGTGCTGGAGCGCGGATGAGCGGCGCGGCGCAGCAGGAAGCCGAGACCATAGCCGCGCGCCAGGACGCGCAGCGGTTCTTCCAGCGCGGCGAGATCGGGCGGGGCGATGCGCATGCCGTCGCGGCTGACGGTGACGGCGGCAAGCAGCGTGCGGAACAGGGGCGTGAAGGTTTCTTCCGCCCACTCGGCGGCCCCATCAGGCGTTTCCAGCGCGCCGTCGGCCAGCAGCGCCAGGTGGGAAAGCGCCTCGCCCATGTCCTCCCGCGGCAGGGCCGGCGGCCACAGGCGCAGCAATGGTTGCGCGGCGCCCTCCCCTTCGCCCAACACGGCCTCGCGCCAGAACTCCATGCGCAGCCGCGCCAGCAGCGGCTCGTTCAGCCGCCAGGGGAGGCGCGCCGCTTCCGCCACCAGCGCCCAGATGGTGAGCAGCGCCGGGCGCGCCGCCGCCGGGGCCAGCAGCACGCTCAGCCAGGCGTCCAGGTTCTCCGCCTTCACCAGGCGAGTGCATTCGCCAATGGCCTGGGCGACGGGATCGCAGGTGTAGGCGCAGGAACTCATGGCGCCGCTCTCTCATTTCACGGGTAACAGGAACGTGGCGGGCAGGCGCAGCTCGTCGCGGCAGAGGTTGTAGGTGCGCACCGCCGCGCCGGTGGTCATGACCTCCAGTCCAAGGCCGGCCAGCGCCGCCAGCCGCAGCAGCCAGTCCGGCGGCGGCAGATGCGCCTCGCCACAGCCATAGAGCAGGAAGTCCACGTCGTGGCGGTGCGGCAGCGCGGGCCGGAAGTCCTCTTCGCGCACCTCTCGCGGCGCCTGCGGCCGCCACGCGAAGATGCCCGTGGGCAGAATGCGGATGGCGCCCTCGTGACGATGTTCGGCGAAACGAAAGCCCCCCGCCCCGTAGCCTTTCAGCGGCAACGGCTCCGGCCACAACGGATTGTCCTGCGCCCTGTTCATGTCAGCCAATGAATCGCACCACCTCGTCGAACGGCAGGCGCGAGCGCGGCGGCTGCCGCCATTCCGGATGGCGATAGCCCAGCGCGCAGAGCACGGCAACGCCGAAGTCGTCCGTCATTTCATCGGGCAGCTTCTTGTGCAGGAAATGATCCAGCGCGCTCTTGTCGAAGCCTTCCAGCGGGCAGCTGTCCACCTGCGCGGCGGCGGCGGCGGCCATGATGTCGGCCAGCGCGATGTAGCATTGCTTGGAGCCCCAGGCGAAGAAGTTCATGTAGGGGATCAGTTCCTGCCAGTAATAGTTCTCCAGCCGCTTGAAATAGGCGCGCAGTTGCTCTTCGTCGAAACCGCGACTGGCGAACACCTCGCGCATGTGCCGCGAGCCGGGCTTGAGCGTCTTCTCGCGGCGGGTGAGAATGACCACCAGGTGCGAACAATCCGTCACCTGCGCCTGGTTCCAGCACAGGGGGCGCATTTCCTGGCGCAGCGCCTTGTCGGAAATGACCAGGAATTTCCACGGTTGCAGGCCGAAGGAGGAAGGCGAGACGTGCGCCGCCTGCATGATCTCGCGGATGGTTTCTTCCGGGATGGTGCGTTCGGGATCGAACTTCTTGCAGGCATGACGGAACCGCAAGGCTTCCAGCACGGCGTTCATGATGGTTGTCCTCCCATTGAACCGTTGCATTGGACTGGTGCGCATATTCGGGTAAGAAGCCGCCATGAGCAAGATCTCGGATGACATCGCGGCGGCGGTGGCGGCGCTGAAGCGCGGCGAGCTGGTGGCCTTCCCCACCGAAACCGTCTACGGGCTGGGGGCGGACGCCGCCAACGATGCCGCCGTGTCGAAAATCTACGCGGCGAAAGGAAGACCGGCCACCAATCCGCTGATCGCGCACGTGGCGGATGCGGAGGCGGCAGAGGCGCTCATCGACATGCCGGCGGCGGCGCGGCGGCTGGCGGCGGCGTTCTGGCCGGGGCCGCTGACCATCGTGGCGAAGGCGAAGCCGGGCGCGCCGGTTTCCGCCATCGCGCGGGCGGGCCTGCCGACGCTGGCGGTGCGGGCGCCGGCGCATCCGGTGGCGCAGGCGCTGTTGCTGGCGTTCGGCGGGCCGGTGGTGGCGCCGTCGGCCAATGTTTCCG
>JALVFB010000229.1 GCA_027030295.1 Hyphomicrobiales bacterium | reverse complement strand
AAGGAATGGGCGCCGAAGATCGGCGCCGCCGGGGCCATCGTCATCGACAACTCCTCCTGCTGGCGCTACGAGGCCGACATTCCGCTCATCGTGCCGGAGGTGAACGCGCACGTGCTGGAGGACTGGATCAAGGACCCGAACCGGCGCAACATCATCGCCAACCCCAACTGCTCCACGGCGCAGCTGGTGGTGGTCCTGAAGCCGCTGCATGAGAAGTGGGGCATCAGGCGCATCGTGGTGGCGACCTACCAGTCCGTTTCCGGCGCCGGCAAGGCGGCCATGGACGAGCTGTGGAACCAGACCAAGGGCATTTACGTTACCGACATGCCCGAGCCGCAGCACTTCACCAAGCAGATTGCCTTCAACGTCATTCCGCACATCGACGTGTTCATGGAGGACGGTTACACCAAGGAAGAGTGGAAGCTGAACGCCGAAACGAAGAAGATTCTCGACCCGAAGATCAAGGTGACGGCCACCGCCGTGCGCGTTCCGGTGTTCATCGGCCATGGCGAGGCGGTGAACATCGAGTTCGAACGGGAAGTGGACGAGGACGCGGCGCGCGACCTGCTGCGCGAATCGCCGGGCATTCTGGTGGTGGACAAGCGCGAGGACGGCGGCTATGTGACGCCGGTGGAGTGCGCTGGCGAAGACCCGGTCTATGTCTCGCGCATCCGCACCGACGCCACCGTGGACAACGGCCTGGCGCTGTGGGTGGTGGCCGACAACCTGCGCAAGGGGGCGGCGCTGAACACGGTGCAGATCGCCGAGGCGCTGGTGAACCGCGGCCTGGTGCAGCCCCGCGCCTGACCTACCCCCAGAAAGCAGATACACGACGCGCCAATGGCATCCCCGCCATTGGCGCCTATTTTTCGTCTGCCTCTCTGCTGCGCAGCGCTGCCTGCGCCGCCGCCAGGCGGGCGATGGGCACGCGGAAGGGCGAGCAGGAGACGTAGTCCAGCCCGTATTGCGCCAGCAGCATGATGGAGCGCGGATCGCCCCCGTGCTCGCCACAGGCGCCGGCCTGCAACCCCGCCCGTCCGGTGCGTCCGCGCTGAACCGCCATGTGGATGAACGGCCCCACCGTCTCCTCGTCCAGCGTCACGAACGGATCGCGTTCGAGCAGCCCGCTTTCCAAGTAACTGTGCAGAAAGCGCCCGGCATCGTCGCGCGACAGGCCCAGCACCGTCTGCGTCAGATCGTTGGTGCCGAAGGATAGAAACGCCGCATCCGCCGCGATGGCGTCCGCCCGCATGCAGGCGGACGGCAGCTCGATCATGCAGCCCAGCGTCCACGGGATGTCCACCCCATGCGCCCGCGTGAACTCCTCCGCCAGCGCCGTTACCTCCCGCCGCATGCGCGCCATTTCCGACGGCGCCATGATGAACGGCGCCATGATTTCCAGTTGTGCGGGCGCCTTGCCCTCCTCCATCAACCCGCGCATGGCCTCGAACATGGCGCGCACCTGCATGGCCAGCAGCTCCGGTAGGGTCAGCAGCAGCCGCGCGCCGCGATGCCCCAGCATGGGATTGTATTCCTTCAGCGCCGCCACCCGCGCCGCCAGCCGCTCCACCGGCACGCCCAGCCGCGCCGCCAGCGCCTCCATTTCGGCCTGCGCGCGCGGCAGGAACTCGTGCACCGGCGGGTCGAGCAGGCGCACCGCCACCGGCCTGCCCGCCATGATGGCGAACAGGGCGCGAAAATCCGCCGCGTGCGCCGATGCCAGCTCCTCCAGCACCGCCGCCCGGCGCGGCGCGGTGGGCGACAGGATCAGCTCCTGCAATGTCGTGAGCAGCTCGCTGCCGAAGAACATGTGCTCGGTGCGGCACAGGCCGATGCCCTCCGCGCCGAAGGCCAGCGCCGTTTCGGCGTCGCGCGGCGTATCGGCGTTCGCCCGCACGCCCAATTGCCGCACCTCGTCGGCCCAGGACAGCAGTGTATCGAACGCCTTCGACAGCCGCGGCTGGCGGGTGGGCAGGCGGCCCCGGAAAACCTCGCCGCTGGCGCCGTCGATGGTGATCCATTCGCCCACCCGCACCGCGTTGCCGCCCAGCCGCACCATGCCGGCGCTGGCGTCCACCTCCATCACCCCGACGCCGGCCACGCACGGCACGCCCAGCCCGCGGGCGATGACCGCCGCGTGCGAGGTCAGCCCGCCGCGCGCGGTGAGCACCCCGCGCACGCCTTGCAGGGCGGGAATGTCCTCCGGCGTCGTTTCCGGGCGCACCAGGATCACCGGACGGCCCGCCGCCGTCAGCCGCTGCGCCTCGCCGGCGTCGATGACCACCTCGCCGCTGGCCGCGCCCGGCGAGGCGCCAAGGCCGCGCGCCAGCACCGTCTGCCCGGCGCGGCGCTCCAGCACCGGATGCAGCAGCTTCTCCAGCTGGTAGGGATCGACGGCGAGCAGGGCGTCGTCGCGCCCCATCAGCCCCTCGCGCACCATG
>JALVFB010000228.1 GCA_027030295.1 Hyphomicrobiales bacterium | reverse complement strand
GCTGACGGTGGCCGAGGTGGATGGCGATGCCGCCAAGGTCGGCCAGCCGATCCAGCTGGCGCATGGCGAGGTGACCATCGATGCCAATGGCGCCTGGACGTTCACGCCGAACGCGGCGGCCAACGCCCTGGCCGAGGGCGAGGTGGTGACCGACACCGTGAGCTACACCGTCTCCGACGGCGAGGGCGGCACGGCCACGGCGGAGCTGGCGATCACCATCGAGGGTGTGAACGATGCGCCGGTGGTGGTCGACCCGACCGACCCGGGCGAGCCGGGCGCGCCGAACCCGGCGCCGGATCCGGACGCCATCGTGCCAGCCCAGGCCGGTGTGGATGGCGCGAGCATCTCGCCGCTGGACGTGGCGCCCTACGTGGTCGATCCGGACGGCGAGGCGCTCACCTTCACGGCAACCGGGCTGCCCGATGGGCTTTCCATCGATCCGGCCACGGGTGTCATCTCCGGCACCATCGACCATGCCGCCTCGCAGGGCGGACCGGATGGCGATGGCCGCTATCCGGTGACGGTGACGGCGACCGATGCCCATGGCGAGCTGGTGACGTTCAGCTTCGACTACGAGGTGGAGAACGTCCCGCCGGAGGTGGTGTCGCAACTGCCGGACGTGGAAGGCGTCGACGGACGCGACATGAGCATCCCGACGGCGGCGCACTTCACCGATCCCGATGGCGACACGCTGACCTACAGCGCCACCGGTCTGCCGGATGGACTGTCCATCGATCCGGCCACGGGTATCATCTCCGGCACTCTGCCGGCGGATGCCTCGGCGCATGGCCCCTATGAGGTGACCGTGACGGTGGACGATGGCGAGGGCGGCGTGGCGTCCGAAACCTTCCTGCTGCGTGCGCAGCCGGATATGCAGTTCTCGCCGGACAAGGGCCTGCAGGATCGGCGTGCCGTCCCGGATACCGCCGGTGGCGAAGCTGGCGGTGACACCGCTGGCGAGGATGGCGCCGCCCCGGATCAGGCAGAAGCCCCGGCGCCGGCTGCCGGAGCTGGCGCGCCCGGCGATGGCGCGGTGCTGACGCTGGCGAACCGCGTGGGCGATCTGAAGGGTGTGGCCGGGCTGGATGGCGATGGCGTCATCGGCAGGACGGCGACGTGGATGGAACGCATCGCCGACGCCGGCGAGCGTGGTGGTCAGGGCGCCGGCCTTGCCGGAGGCGACGACCGGGCCGGTCGACCAGCGGAGAACTATGCCGGCCACAGCCTGGCGCTGTCTCTGACGCTGGATGGCGGCTCGGATGCTCGCTTGCAGTCGCTGGTGACCGGCGATGGCAGCGTGGTGCTGAAGATATCCGACGTCGCAGGCCGGACGCTGGCCGGCGTGCGAGTGGTGGGGGCGGATGGCACGCCACTGCCGGCTCACGTCAATCAGGTGGACGGGCGCACCATCATCATCGATGCCCCGGCCGGGAAGCAGGCGGAGACGCTGCACATCCAGCGGCGCATGGATGACGGCTCGATAATGCGCTGGACGGTGCGAGTGGACTTGCACAGCGGCGAGATCACCCTGCTCGGCAGCGAGCGCCTGGGCGCCACCTTCCTCGACGATGTGCGCCACGCCTCAGACGAGGATGCCGAGGCCGTGCGGCAGCTTTTGATCGCTCTGGCCGAGTGAAAGGGGAGGGCGAAACCATGATGGGGCGCATGCGGTCAATGGAAGCGAAACGGCAACGATGGTCGGCATGGCTGACGTGGTCGTGGCTGGCGGGGGCGCTCTGTGCGCTGGCGCTGCCGGCCACGGCGGCGGAAGGCGCGCCGCCGGTGCGCGGGCTGCTGAAGCCGCTGGCGGAATCCGACCTCTCGGTGCAAATCTCGGCACGGGTGGCGGAAATCCCGTTGCGCGAGGGGCAGTCCTTCCGCCGTGGCGACGTGCTGCTGCGCTTCGATTGCAGCCTGTTGCAGGCGGAGCGCAAGGCGGCACAGGCGGCCTACAAGGCGCGGGCGCTGAAGGCGCGCTCCAAGCGGCGGCTGCTGGCCTATCAGGCGGCGGGAAGGCTGGACGCCGCCATCGCCGCGGCGGAAGCCGAGGAGGCGAAGGCGGTGGCCAATCAGGCCAGCCTGAAGGTGCAGCAGTGCAAGGTGCGCGCGCCCTATGACGGCTGGGTGGTGGCGCGACACGTGGACGTGTCGGAAACGCCACAGGTGGGGGCGAAGCTCATCACCGTCATCCGCAACGGGCCGCTGGAGGTGGAGATGATCGTGCCCACGGCGTGGCTGAAGTGGTTGCGCCCGAAGGAGCCGTTCGAGTTCGTGGTGGACGGGCTGGGCGTGCGGCTGAAGGGCCGGGTGACGCGCATTGGCGCGGTGGCCGACCAGGTGTCGCAGACCATTCGCGTCTATGGCGAGGTGGAAAACCCGCCGCCGCTGGTGCGCGCCGGCATGACCGGACAGGTGAAATTCCCGCGCCGGCGAACGGCCAGCGAAGGCGGTGATGGCAAGAG
>JALVFB010000227.1 GCA_027030295.1 Hyphomicrobiales bacterium | reverse complement strand
CATTGTCACGGCGCTGATACTGGGCATCACCGGCTGGGCGGCGGCGCTCATTCCGCTCACCATCGCGCTGCTGGCGGAGAAGGTGCTGGCGCGCGCCCTGTTCTTCGCGGTGGTGGTGCCCACCACCATGCCCGGCGCCTATTTCTGGAAGAACCCGGGCTTCATCGAGCACGCGCGCGAGGTGGGGCTGGCGGACAATCCCATGGTCGGCGTGGCCTACGAGCGACATCATCCGTTCCGCGTGGACGAGCTGATCAAGACCATCCGCGAGACCACGTGGCAGGAGAAGTGGGATCAGTTCAAGCGCATCTTCACCGGCTGATGCCGAAAAGGGCGGTGATCTGGTTCTGTCGCGAAGGAGCTCTCCATGATATAATTAGAATACACTGATATTGTTGTTATACTTTCCTTTAAAAAATAACGGGTTTTGCAGGAATGCAGCGTTTTTGGCTGATTTCTTTGCAAATTGGTATTGGTTCACGGCCAACTATACGGCATTCTCAAGCCATTGTGCGCTCCAGACGCAGCTTTCTCTTCTCCCAGTCAGGCATGACTGTTTCCAGTAAATCAAGAAACGCCGGGCCATGATGTGGCTTGGCAATGTGACAGAGTTCATGTGTGATGACATAATCGATGGAATCAATTGGTGCCTGCATGAGGCGTACGTTTAATATCAAACGGCCTGAGGGCGACATCGACCCCCACCTTTGCCGTAGTTGACGAATGATGAGGCCCTTGGGTCTGAAGTCTTCAGGAGAAGGGAACAACTTCAGGCATGCTTCGATACGCTCAGGGAACGTGATGTGCGCTCGAGCACGATACCAGTCCTCAAGCAGCTTGCGCACCTTGCCTGGAGTTTTTGATCGGCGTGTTATGTGCACGAATATGAAGCCGCGAACCAGCTCCACCATTTCCCGCTCACCGGGCACCACTTTCAACCTGTATTGGCGGCCCAGGTAGAGATGTGTTTCCCCGGATATATATTGGCGTTCTGGCGTGCGGGGCTGAAATTGCGCGAAATAGCGCCGCTGGCGGATGATCCAGGCCGCCCGCTTGCGCAACCTCGCCTCGATGGCTTCCAGCGGCGCACCCTCGGGCGCGACGACCACCACGGACAAATCCGGCTCGACGGCTATCTCCAGCGTTTTTCTCGGGCGCCGGACGATTTCGTAGTGAATTTCATGTGTGCCGTATTGAAGACAATGTCGTTCTCTCTTCATTTCGGAAACCGCGCCCTGGCCAGCCTCATGATTTCCCGCTCCATCTCGTCCAACACTTCGGCCGACAGCTCAACGCCCATTTCGTCTCGAACCACGTCGAAGAAATAATCATCGATGGCATTATGCATCTCGTTCAAGGCCTTATCATTCGTCCATATGCCGACGATGAGGTGCGGTTTGATAATATCGATGATGGCGCGGGCTATGGAAGCCACCTTGTCATCCGGCAGCGGCGCGCCATCTTTCGTATGCAGGCGGCTTTCGAAAATCCCGAAAAATGCCTTCGCGTCATCGTCGTTGCGAATGCTTTCGGGAAACTCTCTCTCGTGCTCCTTCCGGGCCACCTTGCCGGCCAGTTCAATGACGTTGTTCAGATATTCGCGCTCTGACAACCGCTTTTCGCGATAGGCTTTGATCGTTTCCTCGAGCAGCCTCGAAAATCTCTCATACAACGCCGGGTCTTCATCCATTCTTTCGGTTATCACCTTGCGGGTGGCACTGGCGATGCGGTCGGCTTTCGAAGCATCGGTCACGCCGCTTTCCCGCACCACGGCCTGGAGAGCGTCGGGGTCGTTGATATTGACCATCTCGACGATGGTTTTCGCCGGCATGGCCACCACGTGATCATCGAGCAATTTCTGGATTTTCGGCTCGAACGCACGCACGTCGACGGCTTCCTGATAGCGAATGCGCACGGCGCGCCGCAGATCGGAAAACATTTTCCAGTCGCGTTTGAACGTATTGATCTCATCTTCCCCGAAAACGTCGAGGATCTTGTCGGATGAAAGCGAAATGTGCAGGCAACGGCCATATTTTCTCAACCGTTCATAAAAGTCATGGCGCAGAGCCTCGTCGGCCAGCAACCGTTCGAATTGTTCCATGTCCTTCTTGTTGCGGATCGGCTTGAAAATGTCCCAGAGCTGATCGTGCAACTGGGGCAGTTTGCGGATTTCCTCCCGAATATCATGAACGGTGCCGGTGAGGTCCTCCGGGTCATACCCCTCGAATGCGCTATAGGTATTCAGTGCCTCGTCCAACTCGCCCAGCAGACCTTCGTAATCCAGGATGAAGCCGAACCGCTTCTCCTTGCCAGCTTCCTCGAACAAACGGTTCACCCGCGCGATGGCCTGAAGCAGATTGTGCTCCTTCAACGGCTTGCAGACATAGAGCACCGTGTTCCTTGGCGCATCGAAGCCGGTCAGCAGCTTCGAGACGACGATCAGGATTTCCGGGTCTCCCGGC
>JALVFB010000226.1 GCA_027030295.1 Hyphomicrobiales bacterium | reverse complement strand
GCTTCGAACACCTGCTGACGGTGGACGAGGTGCAGGCGCGTTTTTCGCTGGGTGCGCTGTTTGGCGGCCGGCTGGAAGTGGAAAGCGTGCGCCTTGTTCGCCCGACGCTCGCCCTGGAGCATTTGCGGGATGGGCATGGCAACTGGCGGCTCACCCCCCACGCGCGGGTGCGCCTGCCTTTCGCCCCGGAGCGCGTGGCCATCGACACCGTGCGCATCGAGAACGGTCGCCTGCTGCTGGCGGACAGGCGCCTGCGCAGCCAGTTGCGGATAAGCGACATCAATGCCCGCGTGCGCGCCCCGCGCCTCATCGGCCCATGGCGCATCACCGGCACGGCCAGCCTGCTCGGACGCCGCTGGCGGCTGCGCGCCACCACCGGCGAGATTCGCCCGCAAGCGCCCGTCAGCCTTTCCCTGCGGCTGGAACCGCCGGAGCGGGAGAATGGTTTCGTCTTCCGCCTCGATGGCGATCTTGCCCGCGATGGCGGCCAACCCCGTTTTCGCGGCAGAATGCAACTGCAGCCCGTGCTGGGCAGCAAGCGCGGCGATCCGCTCGACCCCGCCCGCCAGGTGGACTTGCGCGCCAGGGTGCGTCTGGATGCCGCCGCGCTGGAACTGACGGAACTGAAGATCACCCCGCGCTTTCCCGCCACCGCCCCTTTCGATGCCGTCGCCGGGCGCATGCGCATGGAATTCGGCCCCGCGCTCAACACCAGCCTGCTGCTGCGCACCGCCCGCCTGCGCATCACCGACCGGCTTGACCGGCTTCTGGGGCTGGAAGGGGCCGATACGCCGGCCGCGGCCGGCCTGAGCGGCCTGCGCCGCCACCTGAAGGCGCTGGCCGCCCGCCTGCCCGCGCTGCCGCCGGAACTCCTGCTGCAACTGGACGTTCAGGCCACCACGCTGAACTTCAACGGCCGCGCCTATACCGCCGCCAGCCTCTCCGCCGAGGCCACCCGCGAATTGTTCACCATCCGCCACCTGCGCGCCAACGCCGCCAACGGCACCCGCCTGTCCTTCCGTGGAAACCTGCTGGCCGGCGACATGGTGCAGCTTACCGGCGAACTGGCGGTGAAAACCGCCGACGCCCGCGCCCTGTTGTTTGGCTTCGCGCCCGACGCGCGGGAGTTGCTGGACGGGCTCTGGCGCGGCGCGCCGGGATCGTTCGACCTGCTCGCCACCCTTGATCTGACCGACGACGCCCTGCGCCTGGTGAGCCGCCGGTTGCGCCTGGACGACGCCCCGGCCCGCCTGGACTGGCGCCACACAACCAACCGGAAAGACAGGCCGCGCAACGAAATCACCTTCTCGGCGGACAGGCTCGACCTGGATTCCTGGCGCGGCGCCGCCGGGATGGCGGATGTCCGCCCCCTGCTCAGCCCGGTGGACGCCGACTTCAGTCTGCTGCTGAACGTGACGGAGCTGCGGCTGGTCGGCCTGCCCTGGAAGAACACGCAGCTGGAACTGCTGCACACCCCGCGCGCCATCCGCATCGATGCCCTGAAGGTGGCCGACCTGGCCGGCCTCGCCCTGCAGGGTGGCGGCGCCTTCCATCGCCCCGGCTGGCAGGAACCCTGGCGCGGCGATCTTTCCATCCGCTTGCGGGGAGACGACGCCTCCGCCCTGTGGCGGGCGCTGGGCGGCCTCGCCACGGCGGAAACGCCGCCGGACTGGCTGCGTCGCCTCGGCGCCATCGATTTGCGCCTGACCCTGCGGGCTGCGCCACGGGACATGGCTGACACGCCCCCGGACGCCGCGCGCCCCGTGCGTCTTTCCGCGCACCTGAAGGGCAAGACCGGGCCGGTGGATATTGACCTTGACGTGAACGGAAATTCCACCTGGACCACCCTCGCCGGCGGACAATGGAATGTCCGTGCCGAGGTGAAAAGCCCGAAAGCCGCGCCGCTGCTGGCGCTGGCCCGCATGCCCGCCACCGTCACGGACGGCCCGTTTCACTTCGCGTTGCGGGCCGAGGGCACGCCGAACAGGGCCATGCGCGCCACCACCCGCCTGCAACTGCCCGGCCTGCGCCTGCGATACGAGGGCGACGCCCGCCTGCCGTCAGAACGGGCCGACGCCTTTCCCCCGTTGCAAGGCGCCGGCAGGCTGGCATGGAGCATCGCCGACGCCGCCTGGCCGCTGCGACACGCCGGGCTATACGCACCCGCCGCCACGGCCACGGAAGGCGAGGCCCGGCTCGCCTTCAGCCCCGGCCACCTGGCTCTGCGCAAGCTCGACGCCCGGCTGGGCGACGCGACGATCGGCGGCGAGATGAAACTGGCCTGGCCGCTGGCCGAACCGCCATCCCTGTGGGCACGACTGGCGGCGGATCGCGCCGATCTGCGCGAGCTGTTGCGGCTGTTGCTGTCCGCCCCGGACAATCCCGTGCGCCTTCGCGAACATCTCGCCGCCGGCTGGCGCCCGGACGTGGAACTGCGCGCCGATGAAATGCGCCTGCTGGCCGGGGGCTGGCGCCTGCCCGATGCCCTGTTGCGCATCGAGGGCCGCGATGAAAACACTTTGCGGCTGGAGCTGAAAGGCGGCCGGCGCAAGACCACGCTGACGGCGCAAACCCTGTTGCGCCGCGTGCCCCTGGGGTTGCAGGCGCGCGGCGGGATGCGCGCCGATCTGCCGTTGCATCGCCTGCTGCGCTTCACCGAAGGCGCCATGCGCCTGCGTGGTCAGGCCACGCTGGAGTTGTCCTTCGCCGGGCGCACCGTCACCCTGCCCGGCTTTCTGCCCGTGCTGCAGGGCAAGGGCACGCTGCGCTTCCGGCAAGCCGTCATCGAGGGCCTCTCGCCCGACCGCCTGTTGCGGGCCTTGCGCCGCATCACGGATGAAAAGGCGCTGAAACGCTTCCGCGCATTGGTGCGCGAAAACCTGCATGCCGGCGACTGGCCCCTGCCGGAGAAAGGCGCCGTCGATCTGCGGCTGGCCAGCGGCATGCTGGAGCTGGCGCCGCTGGAATACGCCCATGCCGGCCTGACCACCCGCATCGGCGGCCTGATGGACCCGGCTCAAGCCAGGCTGGACATCACCCTGGAGTTTTCGGAGAGGGGCGAACGGACCGCCCCGCCCTTTTCCATCGCCATTGCCGGGCCGCCGCGGGCGCTCACCGTTTCCCGCGAGGTGGCGGCCTTGCGCGAATGGCTGCAGGAACGCCTGATCCGGCGCAAGATGGAGGAGATCCGCCGGCTGGAGGAACAACGCCGCCGCATGGAGGAGCGCGCGCGCAAACTGGAGGAGGAAGAACGCCGCCGCCGCGAGCGCCTGGAGCGCCAACAGGCGGAAAACATCATCAGCCGTCTGCAGAAGGAACTGTCCACCATTCGCGCCAACGAGTTGCAACGCGAGCAACGCAAGGCCGCCATGCCGCAAACGCCCGATGATGTCACGCTGCGCCAGCTCATTCTGCAGGCCACGGAAGACGAAGCCCCCGCCACGAAGGGAAAGGCCGCCACCCGGGCTGATGGAAAAGCGATGCAAAAATCCAGGCCCGCCTCGGCGGAACGCAAGCCGGAAAAGACAACAACGAAGAAGCCTGCGACGCCTAACCCGGAAAAAGGAAATACGGCCCACGAACCCCGGCCTCAACGGCAGCGACAGAAATCCCGGCCGAAAGGCGAAGACAAGCCCGCCCGGCCCCGCCAGCAACCTGGCGCCACCGGCAAGCGCGAAACACCCACCGTCCGTCAGCAGGCGCGGCAGCGGCGGCAACGCCAGAAACCCCAACCGGAAAAGACCGAAAAACCCGCCGCTCCCCAGAAGAAACCCGCCACGCCCCGCCGCGGCCCGCGCGTCCTCTACAAGCCGCTGACCAACTGGAACCGCCTCGCCCCTTCCCGCTCCGCGCCATGAGCGGCGCTCACGCTGCCTTCAATTCGTAACCATCGTCATCCGCGCGCCGAATGGCGATTTCCCGCGGCCTGGCGCTGGGCACGGTCAGGCGCGCCAATTCCTCGGTGCTCATATTCAGTGCGATGTCCAGCTTTTCCGCCGCCAGCTTGCGCACCACCGTGTCCGCGTTGCCGTCGATGGGAATTTCCTCCTTCTCCCACCGCGCGATGGTCTGCGCGTCACGGTGCAACAGCTGGCTCAGTTCCGCCTGCGTCATGCCCATCTCCGTGCGCAGGAAGCGCAGCTCCTTGCCGGACATGGCCCCGGCCTGCTTGAGGATGCCCGTGGCGATGGCCTTGTGCAGTTCACCGATAGCGGGAATGCACACGACCTCCTCTCCGTCTTCATCCTTGATGATTTCCACACCTTCGATGAAAACGTTGTCCAGCCCGCACTCCGTGTAGTGGTAGCGCGACATGAATCCACCTCCTTCAATCCTTCCACATGACCGTGACGATCTTGATCGACCCGCCTCTGGTGGCGTCCGGTATCACGATCACTCGCACTGTCCTCCCTCTGGAGTTGGGTGCGGTCGACTCGATGGCATACTTGAATAAACCGGGAGTTTTCTCGCACGCCACGGGATCATCGTGCACGAAGCCGTTCTTCAGCACGTAGAGAACATCGCCCATGATGATGTCACGCTCCCGCATCCGTTCAGACGCATGGCGCGTGAAGGCGGTTTGCCCCTTGCCATCAGCGAGCTTCCTGATGATTTCCGTGGCGTCCGCGGGACTCCAAGGCTGCTTCTTCATGCACCACCTATCATTTTGATAGGTGAATGCTAAAGGGAGGTTAGCGCCGAGTCAACACGTCCGCTGCCAGCGTCACGCTCACCCCGCCCGTTCCGGCTCAAGCCCCACCAGCTTCAGAAACTCCTCCTCGCTGATAATCCTGATGCCCAGCTCCTGCGCCTTCTTCAGCTTCGATCCGGCGCCGGGGCCGGCCACGACGAGGTCGGTCTTGCGCGAGACGGAGCCGGCCGCATGCCCCCCCAGCCGCTCCACGATGTCCTTCGCCTCGTCCCGCGTCATGTGCTCCAGCCTGCCGGTGAACACCACCGTCTTGCCCGCCAGCGGGCTGCTTTCGGCGGGGGCCTCCTCCGCCTCCACCGTCACCTCCTTCAGCAACTGGTCGATGACCTCCCAGTTGTGCTCCTCGGCAAAGAAATTGTGCAGCGCCTCCACCACCACCGGGCCGAGGCCGTCGATGTTGTCGATTTCCCGCGCCACCGGGCCGTCGCGATCGTCGGCGATCTGCCGCATGCCCTCGATGAAGGCGTCGATGGTGCGGAAATGCCGCGCCAGAATGCGCGAGGTCACCTCGCCGACGTGGCGGATGCCCAGCGCGTTGATGAACCGGTCGAGCGGAATGCGCCGCCGCGCGTCGATGGCGCGGAACAGGTTCTCGATCTTCTTCTCGCCCCAGCCCTCCAGGCAATGGATGCAGATTTCGCCCCTCTTCTCGCGCTCTTCCAGGGTGAAGATGTCCGCCGGCGTGCGGATGAACTTGTGATCGAAGAACTGCTCGATGGCCTTCTCGCCCAGCCCCTCGATGTCGAAGGCGTGCTTGGAGACGAAATGCTTCAGCCGCTCCACCACCTGCGCCGGGCAGTAGAGGCCACCGGTGCAGCGGCGCACCGAATCCAGCTTGCCGGTGCGAGGATTGAATTCGCGCACCGCCTTCGATCCGCACACCGGACACCGCGTCGGGAACTGGAAGGGTTTTGCATCCGGCGGCCGCTTCTCCAGGATCACGTCCACGATCTGCGGGATCACGTCGCCGGCGCGCTCCACCACCACCGTGTCCCCGATGCGGATGTCCTTGCCGTCGCGGATGGGCCGGCCGTCGGCGCCGATGCCCCTGATGTAGTCCTCGTTGTGAAGCGACACGCGCGAGACGATGACGCCGCCGATGTTCACCGGCTCCAGCACCCCCACCGGCGTCAGCGCCCCGGTGCGCCCGACGTGGATCTGGATGTCCTTGAGCACGGTGATGCCCTTGTGCGCCGGAAACTTGTGGGCGATGGCCCAGCGCGGCACCCGCTGCACATAGCCCAGCCGCTCCTGCCAGTCGAAGCGGTTGACCTTGTAGACCACGCCGTCGATGTCGAAATCGAGATCGGGGCGGCGCTGAAGCATCCGCGCGTGATAGTCCAGCAGTGCCGGGATGGAATCGTGCAGCTCGATGAGCTCGCTCACCGGCACCCCCCAGCGCCGGCAATGATCATAGAACTCTTCCTGCGTCCTCGCCGGCATGTGCGAAACCTCGCCAAACCCCCAGCAGCGGAACCCCAGGTTCCGCTGCGCGGTGATCGTCGGGTCAAGCTGCCTGAGCGATCCGGCGGCGGCGTTGCGCGGGTTGGCGAAAGGCTTCTGCCCCTTCTTCTGCTGCTCCTCGTTCAGCTTCATGAACGAGGAAACGGGCATGTAAACCTCGCCGCGAATCTCCAGCACGTCCGGAATGTCCGGTCCTTCCAGCCGCTGCGGAATGTCGTGGATGGTGCGGGCGTTGGCGGTGACGTCCTCGCCCTCGTAGCCGTTGCCGCGGGTGGCCGCCAGCACCAGCACCCCTTTCTCGTAGCGCAGGCTGCACGACAATCCGTCGAACTTCGGCTCCGCCGTGCACTGGATCACCTCGTTTTCCGACAACCCCAGGAAACGCCGCACCCGCCGATCCCAGTCATACACCTCCTCGTCCGAGAAGGCGTCCTTCAGCGACAGCATGGGCACCGCGTGCTTCACCTTTCGGAAGCCCGGCGCCGGCGGCGCGCCCACCCGGCGCGATGGAGAATCGGGCCGGATGAGGTCGGGAAAGCGCGCCTCGATGGCCTCGTTGCGCCGCCTGAGCGCGTCGTATTCGGCATCGGTGATGATGGGCGCGGCCTCGACGTAGTAATGATAATCGTATTCGGCGATTTCCTTCGCCAGCCGCTCCAGCTCCTTCGCGGCCTCTTCGCGCGTGAGCTCCTCCACCGGCTTGCGCCGCAATTCGTCCTTGTCGAGAACGCCCATCGCTCAGCCTCCCTGATCCACCGCGCCTTCCGCCGCGTGCTCCAGCAGCCGAGCCGCCTGCGCGCGGGCCTCGTCAGTGATGTTGTGTGCCGAGAGCATTCTTGCAATCTCCTCGCGGCGACTGGCCGCATCCAGCGCCTGAACCCGCGTGCGCGTGGCCTGTTCCCCGCCTTCGCCGGACACTTCCTTCGAGATGCGCAGCTGCGTGGCCGCCCGCGCCGCCACCTGCGGCGAATGGGTCACCGCCAGCACCTGCAGGCCGCTTTCCGCCAGCCGTTGCAGGCGCTCTCCCATGGCCGCCGCCACCGCGCCACCGACGCCGGTGTCGATCTCGTCGAAGATGAGCACCGGCGCCGACCCGCGCGCCGCCAGCACCACCTTCAGCGCCAGCATGAAGCGCGCAAGCTCGCCGCCGGAGGCGATCTTCGCCAGCGGCCCGGCCGGTTGCCCCGGATTGGTGGCCACGCGAAACATCACCCTGTCCATGCCCTCCGGCCCGGCCAGGTCCTCGCCGCTTTCCACCGCCACCTGAAAGCGCGCATGCTCCAGCTTCAGCGGCGGCAGTTCGGCCATGACCTTCGCCGCCAGCTCTTCCGCCGCCGCCCGCCGCGCCGCCGACAACGCCTCCGCCGCCTCCAGGTATTGCGCCCGCGCCGCTTCCGTCGCCTTTTCCCGCTCGGCGATGGCCGCGCCACTGTCCTGAATGGCCGCCAGCTTGCCGGCCAGCTCCTCGCGCAACCGCGGCAAGTCGTCCGGCCGCACCCGGTGCTTGCGCGCCACCTCGCGCAAAGCGAACAGGCGCTCCTCCACCTTCTCCAGCTCCGCCGCGTCGAACTCCAGGCCGGCCTCCGCCTCGTCCAGCAGCCGCTCGGCCTCCGCCAGCTCCACCAGCACCCGGTCGAAGGCCTCGCACACCTCGTCGAACAGCCCCCCCGCCTGCTCGCGCTGCCGCTCCAGCCGCCGCAAGGCGCCCGCGATGCGTCCGGCCACCGGCCCGCCGCCCTCCACCAGCGCCCCGCGCATGGCGGAAAGCGCCTCGGCGAACTGCTCGGCGTGCATCATCCGCGTCCGGCGCGCCGCCAGCGCCTCTTCCTCGCCCGGCTCCGGCGCCAGCTCTTCAAGCTCCGCCACCACATGCTCCAGCCATTCGCGTTCGCGCGCCGCCTGCTCCAGTTCGTCCCGCAGCGCCTCCAGATCGCGCGCCGCCGCACGCCAGGCGCGCCACAGCGCCGCCACCCGCGCCTTGCGATCTTCCAGCCCGGCGAAAGCGTCCAGCAGGGAAAGGTGCCGCGATTCGTCCATCAGCGCGCGCGCCTCGTGCTGGCCGTGGATTTCCACCAGCATCTGCCCGATGCGCCGCAACAGCGACACCGGCGCCGGCTGCCCTTCCACCCACGCCCGCGTGCCGCCATCGGCCCGCTGCACCCGGCGCAACATCAGCCTTCCCGGCTCCTCCACCTCGATGTCCTCTTCCGCCAGCAGGGCGAACACCGGATGCTCCGCCGGCAGGGCGAAGGTGGCCGTCACACTGGCCCGCTCCGCCCCGGCGCGCACCAGCGAGGCGTCGCCGCGCGCCCCCAGCGCCAGCCCCAGCGCGTCCAGCAGGATGGACTTGCCCGCGCCCGTCTCGCCGGTGAGCACGGTCATGCCGGGGGTCAGCTCCAGCTCCAGCGCCTCGATGAGCACCACATTGCGTATGGACAGGTGTTGCAGCATGGGAATGGGTTATACGAAAAAATCACGGACACGGAACAGCCCATCGCCGCCATGGCATATGCGGCTTGTGGAATGCGTCTTTGACTCCCGCCCGCCCCTGTGGCACGTTGAATTCGGCGACACGCCGAGGGAGGGGGTGACGGGCGGCGTTCCGGCCCGTTGCGAACGAACCCCGATGATTTCAGTGGAGGGAGAAGACCTGACATGTCGATGATGAAACGTTCCATTCTCGTGCTCACCGCGGCCGCGTTCATGGCCGCGCCGGCCTTCGCCGCTTCGCCGTGGGGCAAGTGGAAACGCCCCAATGGCGACATCGCGAAGGTGTGGAAATGCGGCGGCGGCATGTGCGGCGCCATCGAGAAGGGCAAGAAGAAGGGCTTCGTGATGTTCAAGGGCATCAAGAAGAAGGGCGGCGCCTGGAAAGGCGACATGAAGCACCCCGAGATGCCCGGCTTCATGACCTTCAACGGCACCGTCACCATGATCGGCGCCGGCAAGCTGAAGGTGCAGGGCTGCGCCATCGGCAACTCCATGTGCGACGCCGAGGTGTGGACGCGCGTGAAGTGAGCCCCAACCACGGGAATTCGTGAAAAGGTCGGCGTCCTGGGCGCCGGCCTTTTCCTTGCCGCGCGTCAGCCGGGAATCAGCTTGCGGAAGGCGCGCGAAATCCACGAGCCGGTGTTCTCCGCTGGCGACAGCCCCTGGCCGGTCAACAGCCGGTAGGCGTCCTTGTACCACGGCGAACCGGGAAAATTGTGCCCCAGCACCGCCGCCGCCGTCTGCGCCTCGGAACGAATGCCCAGCGCCAGATAGGCCTCCACCAGCCGGTAGAGCGCTTCGGGCACGTGCGCGGTGGTCTGATAGTCGGTGATCACCTTCTTGAAGCGGTTGATGGCGGCCAGATGGTTGCCGCGCTTCAGGTAATAGCGCCCCACCTCCATCTCCTTGCCGGCCAGATAGTCCTGCACCGCCTTCAGCTTGCGCTGCGCGTCCGCCGCATAGCGCGTTTCGGGGTAGCGATTCGCCACCAGCTGAAGCGCCTCGCGCGCCTTTTTCGCCACCGTCGGGTCGTGTTTCACGTCCGAGATCTGCTCATACAGCGACAGGGCGACGAGGTAGTGCGCATAAGGCGCGTCCTTGTGCCCCGGATGCAGCGTCAGGAACTTCTTCGCCGCGGCGATGGCCTTGTCGTAATCATTGCGCATGTATTGCGCATAGGCCTGCATCAGGATGGCCTTCGACGCCCAGCGCGAATAGGGATATTGCCGCTCCACCTTGGCGAATTTCTTCGCCGCGGAGCGATATTCCCCGGCCTTCAGCGAGGCCAGCGCGTCGTTGTAGAGCTTGGAGATCGGCTCCACCTGGTCGGGCTTGTCCGGGCTGGGGGCGATGGCGTCCTTCACCCCGCCCATCAGCTTGTCCAGCATGTTGCCGCCGCTGGCGCATCCGGCCAGCGTCAGCCCCAGCAGCCCCGCCGCCAACAGGCCGCGCGCCCCGCCGCGCCGGCAAGCCCCCAGAAAACCGTTCGCTCCGCCCGGCATCGCCTTCCTCGTTTGATGATCGCCCGGTGCAGCCATAGCACACTTCACACCCCGCGCACCAAGCCCGTGTCCATGAAACAACGAAAACCGGCGGAAATATGTTCCGCCGGTTTTCCTGTCGAATTCGACTGCGCTGCCGATCACCTTCGCCGCAGGAAGGCCGGAATGCTGTAGGGATCGTCCTCGTCCACCGGCTGCGGCGTTTCCGTCGCGCCATTGACGGCGACCTTGCGCGCGCCACCCTCCGCGCCGCCGGTCTTCGGCGCCGGTTCTGCCTTTGGCGCCTCGTGCCCCTTGCCGAAGAATACTTTCACCTTGTCGAACAGTTTTTCCCGTTTGCCGCCTTCGGCCGCATCGTTGATCTGCTGCTGCTTCTCCTGCACCATGTCGCGGATGCGCGGCGGAAATTCATCCACGTCGGGAATGCGCGGCCCCGGCGCCGATGGCCCGGGCCGGAATTCCGCCTCTGGCCCGGCGGCGGCCGTGTGTTTTTCCACCGTATCGCGCAAGGGCGGCGCCTTGGGGGCGGGTGTGTGTGGCATGTGCTGGGGTTGTTCCGCCATGCCGCCGGTCATGCCGGACATTCCGCCGTCGGAGCGAGCGTCATACGGATCCTGCCTCTTCTCTCCGGCGCCACCGATGGGTTCGCCGCCAGCCGGATCGTGCAGCGGCGGCTCCATCGCTTCCTCGCCTTTCGCCGCCTCTTTCGTGGGGGCGGATTCCGGCGCGCCCTGCCGCTCACCTGCGGTTTCCCGCACCGGAACGCCCGCCAGCCCCGAGTTGACCGGCGTCGAGAAGCCCGGCGGCGGCGCCATGGAGGCGATGCTCTCGCCCTGGCGCGGCGTCTCGCCCGCCTGCTGCCCGTGTTCGGCCAGCCCCGTGGCCACCACCGAAACCCGCATGGTGCCTTCCAGCTCTTCCTCGATGGTGGCGCCGACGATGATGTTGGCCTCCGGATCCACCTCCTCGCGGATGCGCGAGGCCGCCTGATCCACCTCGTACAGGCCCAGGTCCGGCCCGCCGGAGATGGAGATGAGCACGCCGCGCGCCCCGGCCATGGATTCGATATCCAGCAGCGGATTGGCGATGGCCGCCAGCGCCGCTTCCTCGGCACGGTTGTCGCCGGAGGCCTCGCCGGTGCCCATCATCGCCTTGCCCATGTCGGACATCACCGCCCGCACGTCGGCGAAGTCGAGGTTGATGAGCCCTTCCTTGGTCATCAGCTCGGTGATGGAGGCCACGCCCGAATAGAGCACCTGGTCGGCCATGGCGAAGGCGGCGGTGAACGAGGTCGCCTCGTTGGCCACCCGGAACAGGTTCTGGTTGGGGATCACGATGAGCGTGTCCACGTGCTGCGCCAGGTTCTCGATGCCGCGCTCGGCGATGGCCATGCGCCGCCGCCCCTCGAAGTTGAACGGCTTGGTCACCACGCCGACGGTGAGGATGCCCAGCTCGCGCGCCTTGCGGGCGATCACCGGCGCCGCGCCGGTGCCGGTGCCGCCGCCCATGCCGGCGGTGATGAACACCATGTTGGAGCCGACGAGCTGATCCTCGATCTCGCCCATGGCCTCTTCCGCCGCCTGCGCGCCCACTTCCGGCTGCGATCCGGCGCCCAGCCCCTTGGTGCTGTTGATGCCCATCTGGATCTTGCGCTCGCACGGGCTTTTCGCCAGCGCCTGCGCGTCGGTATTGGCCACCACGAACTCCACGCCGGTGAGCTTGGAGTTGATCATGTTGTTCACCGCGTTGCAGCCACCGCCGCCGACGCCGAACACCGTGATCCTGGGCTTCAGCTCCGTCAGATCGGGCACATTGATATCGATAGCCATGGCACCCCTTCCGAAATGATATTTCCCGCTTCGTGCTGAGAAGAATGATGCTTGCGACTTGGATAACAAAAGGTTAATGGCGCTTTAAAAATTTTCCCTCCCTGGCCCACTCGGCGGCCCGGAAAAAAACGGACGGAACCAGCGTCCGCCCGCGTTTCGGAAGCGCTTTCTTCAAAAACTTTCGCGGAACCATTTCTTCATCCGGCCCAGATAGCCGCCGGATGCTTCCAGCATGCGCCCGGCCTCGTGCACGAAAGTGAATCCTTGCGCGTCTGGCCTCAGCGCCGACATCAGCAAACCCGAAACCACCGCGTGCGCCGGCCCGGAAAGCACCGGCGGCAGTCCGGAAACCGTGCGCACCGCGCCGATGCGCACCCGCGCGCCCAGCTGCTCCTCTACCATGTCCACCAGGCCAGTGAGTTGCGCCCCGCCGCCGGTGAGCACCACCCGCTGCCGCGCCGCCGCCGGCAGATGCGCGATGGCCTGTTGCAGCAGCTCGAAGATTTCTTCCATGCGCGGGCGGATGATGGCCTGCAGGGTGGAGCGCGCCACCTGTTGCCAGCCGCCCGGCCCCTGCTCGCCCAGCACCGGAATGCTCAGGATTTCGTCCGCCGCCATGCTGGCCGGCAACACGCTGCCCTGCAGCGTCTTCAGCCGCTCCGCCTCGGCGATGGGGGTGGAAAGGCCCGCCGCGATGTCCTGCGTCACGTGATGCCCGCCCAGCGGAATCACCCCCGCTTCCAGCAGCATGCCTTCGCGGAAGGCCGCCCAGCTCGTCTGCGCCGCGCCGATGTCCACCACCGTCACGCCCAGCTCGCGTTCGTCTTCCGCCAGCACCGCTTCCGCCGCCGCCAGCGGCGCCACCATCAGGCCGCACACCTTCAGCTGCGCCGCCTCCAGCGTCTGCTCCAGGTTGCGCAAGGGACCGCGCGCCATGGTCACCACGTTCACCCGCCCCGTGATGCGGTCCGCCACCAGCCCTTCCGGATCGGCGATCCACGGCCCGCCATCCAGCGAAAAGCCGGCCGGAGCCACCTGCACCACCAGCCGCGATCCGGAATTGAAGCCGCTCAGCGCCTTGCCGGAAAGCGCCGCCAGATGCTCGCGCTTCACCGCCTCGCCATGGACGTCCAGCGTGGCCTCCAGCGTCTGGGTGTGCGGCGCGCCGCCGGAGAGGTTCACCCACACTTCCTCGACTTTCACGCCCGAGGTGCGTTCGGCCTTGTCCACCGCCAGCCGGATGCAGTGCTCGGCGGCGGCCGGATCGACGATGACGCCGGCCTTCACCCCGCGCGTGGCATAGACGCCATGGCTGATGATATCCAGCGCCGCCTGCGGCTGCCCGCGCCGGCGCCGCACTTCGCCGATGAGACAGGCGATTTGCGTGCTGCCGATGTCCAGCGCCGCCACGATGTCCGCCTGCGCGGGCCTGCCGCCATTATCCGGCCGCTGCGGAAACAGTGGAACGATTGCACTCATGATAGCCAAACCCGCTTGCTCGCCGGTCCGGCGCAGCCGCCGGCCCCCGTTTCATTCCAGCCCTCGCGCAGGCGTTTCCGGCGGCCTCTTCAGCGCCAGACGCTCCGGCTGCCGCAAATCCAGGCGCGCGATGGCCCGGTCCAGCAATTGGTGGCGCCGCTGCAATTCCGACAGGCGCTCCAGCGCCTTCCCCACCTCGCCTTCCGGCAGCAGCACCACCAGGCCGGAGCGCAAATGCAGATTCCAGCGTCGATTGCCGACAAGCTCCGCCTGCGTCAAACGCGACAGTAGAAAGGGTTTGGCTAAAATGTGGTTAATGAGTGTTGCAGCCTGCGCGTTTGCTCCTTCGCCGCGCACCAGCGGCAGGTGTGCGAACCGCCGCACGTCCAGCGAGGAAATGGCCACCCCTTCGGCATCCACCAGCACCGTTTGTCCACCGATTTGCCAGCGCGCGATGGGCTCGCGCTCCTCGATGGTGATGGCCAGGCCATTCGGATAGCGCCGCTGCACCTGCGCGCGCTTCACCCAGTCCAGGTTTTCCAGCAACTGTTTCGCCCGCGCCGGGCTGAAGCCGAACAGCGCGCCCCCGGGCCGCACGCCCAGCGCCGCCAGCACCGCCCGCCGCGAATGGCGCACCAGCCCGCGCACCTCCACCCTGTCCGCGGCCAGGCCGAAAATGGCCGCCGAGCGCGTCCCCGCCTCGCGCAGCAGGCCGTCCAGGTAGCCACCGTCCTTCAGCCCCAGCACCAGCGCCAGACCCAGCACCAGCACGCCGCCGGCGCGCGCCGCCACCCGCAAGACCATGCCCCCACGCCTTTGCCGGGGTTGCAGATAGCCGGCGCTCCCGACCGGAAACCTTTCATTGCTCGCCTGTTGCATGATCCCATTCACCGGTTCACGGAAGCATCGTCCACCAGCCAGCTGACCAGATCCTCGAACGAATGCCCCGCCTGTCTGGCGATGTCCGGCGCCAGCGAGGTGGGGGTCATTCCGGGCTGGGTGTTCACCTCCAGGATGACCACCTCGCCATCGTCCTTGCCGATGTCGTTGAAACGAAAGTCGGCCCGGCTCAGCCCGCGACATCCCAGCGCCTTGTGCGCCCTCACCGCGTATTGCTGAATGCGCCGATAGACATTCTCCGGTATCTCCGCCGGACAGATATGCTCCGAGCCGCCTTCCGCATACTTGGATTCGTAATCGTAGAACTGCCCTTTCAGCGGCACGATCTCCAGCACCCCCAGCGCCACGTCGCCCATCACCGCGCAGGTCAGTTCGCGCCCCGGCACGAACCGCTCCACCATCACCCTGCCCTCGTGCAGCGGCATGTCGCGCAACACCTTCGGCGGCACTCCGTCATCTTCTTCCTTCACCACCACCACGCCGACGGAAGACCCTTCCGCCAGCGGCTTCACCACATAGGGCGGCGGCATCGGGTGCCCCCGGCGCAGCTCCTCCGGCGTCACCAGCAGGTGCCGCGCCACCGGAATGCCCGCCTTCTCGAAGATCATCTTGCTGCGGTGCTTGTCCATGGCCAGCGCCGAGGCCAGCACGCCGGAATGGGTGTAGGGAATGCCCAGCGTTTCCAGCACGCCCTGCGCCTTGCCGTCCTCGCCCCAGGTGCCGTGCAGGGCGTTGAAGATCACGTCCGGCTTCAGCTCCCCCAGATTGCACACCACCTCCGGGCGCGCGTCCACCTCCGTCACCCTGTAGCCACGGTTGCGCAAGGCTTGCGCCACCGCCCGCCCGGAAGAGAGCGACACCTCGCGCTCCGCCGACCAGCCGCCCATCAGCACCACCACGTGCGTTTCCGAAGGGATGCGCCGCGGCCGCCAGCCGCCTTCCGCCTGTTCGTCTTCCAGCATGCCGTTTCCCCTGCGACGGCTTTTTCAGTCCCTGCGCTCCGCCGCCGGAATGCCGATGCGGCGGATCTCCCAATGCAGCTCCACGCCGCTCGTCTCCTTCACCAGCGCGCGGATCAGCTCTCCCAGCGCCTCGATCTCCGCCGCGCTCGCCCCTTCCTCGTTGACGAGGAAGTTGCAGTGCTTTTCGCTCACCCGCGCGCCGCCCACGCGCACCCCGCGCAGGCCGGCCGCATCGATCAGCTCCCACGCCTTGCCCCCTTCCGGGTTGCGGAAGGTGGAGCCGCCGGTGCGCGAGCGGATGGGCTGCGCCTGTTCGCGCATGGCCTGGATTTCCGCCATGTGCCGGGCGATCTCCTCCCTTTCGCCCGGCCGCCCGCGCAGCAGCGCGGAGGTGAAAATCCAGTCCTCCGGCGCCGAGGAATGGCGATAGGCCATGCCCAGCTCCTCCGCCGCCACCTCGTGCACCCGGCCCTTGCGGTCGATGGCGCGGGCGGAAACGAGCACGTCCTTCAGCTCGCCGCCATGCGCCCCGGCGTTCATCCTGAGCGCGCCGCCCATTGTGCCCGGGATACCTCTCAGAAAGGTTAATCCTTCGATACCGTGCTCCAGCGCGAATTTCGCCACCTTCACGTCCAGCGCCGCGGCGCCGGCGCGGATCAGGCAATCCTCCGGCGCGCCCTGAAGCGCCACTTGGTTGAACCCGCGCCCCAGGCGGATGACCACGCCGGGCACGCCGCCATCGCGCACCAGCAGGTTGGAGCCGACGCCGATGACGGTGACGGGAATGTCCGCATCCAGTTGCGACAGGAATTGCGCCAGGTCGTCCTCGTCCGCAGGGCTGAACAGCACCTCCGCCGGTCCGCCGACGCGAAACCACGTCAGCTCCGCCAGCGGCCGGTTGGGCGTCAGCCTGCCGCGCGCCGGCGGCAGGCGCCTCAGCAATGCCTCGCCGTCAATCCGCATCCGCCGCCTCCCCCGCGTCCATGCGCGTCAGCAGCGCCGGCATGGCCTTCGCCCAGCCGGTGATGTCGCCCGCGCCCAGAAACACCACCACGTCCCCCGGCGCCGCCAGCGACCGCACGATGGGCGCGATCTCGGCCGCCATGTCGCGCGCCGCATCAGCCTCCGGATTGGCCACGTGCACGTCGCGCTGCCCGCGCGCCAGCATGGCCTCGGCCAGCGCCACGTGGTCGCGCCCCGGAATGGGCGTCTCGCCCGCGGCATAGACCGGCGCCACGATAACGCTGTCGGCCTCGGTGAAGCATGAGGCGAAATCCTCGAACAACGAATCGAGCCGGGTGTAGCGGTGTGGCTGCATCACCGCGATCAGCCGCCCCTTGCCCGCCACCTGCCGCGCCGCCTTCAGCACGTTGGCGATCTCCACCGGATGGTGGCCATAATCGTCATAGAAGTTCACCCCGCGCCATGTGCCGGTGTGGGTGAAGCGCCGTCCCACGCCCTCGAAGGAGTGCAGGCCCTCGCGGATGGCCTCCGCCGACACCCCCAGCTCGTGCGCCACCACCAGCGCCGCGGTGGCGTTCAGCACGTTGTGCGCCCCTGGCATGGGCAGCTCCAGGTCGGGGAATTCCACCACCTCGCCCTTGCGCCGGTCGGAGAAGGTGACGGAAAAACGCGAGCGCCCGCCATCCACCACGAGATCGTGCACCCGCGCGTCCGCCTGCGGATTGAAGCCATAGGAGAGAATGCGGCGGTCGCGCACGTCGGCGATCAGCGAACGCACCTCCGCATGGTCGGAACAGGCCACGGCGAAGCCGTAGAAGGGGATGTTCTCCACGAAGCGGCGAAACGCGGCGCGCAGCTTGTCGAAGGTGCCGTAGAAGTCCAGGTGTTCCGGGTCGATGTTGGTGATCACCGCCACGTCCGCCGGCAGCCGCAGGAAGGTGCCGTCCGATTCGTCGGCCTCCACCACCATCCACGGCCCCGCGCCCAGCCGCACGTTGGTCTTCAGCGACTGGATGATGCCGCCGTTGATGATGGTCGGATCCAGCCCGCCGGCCTGCAACAGTTGCCCGACCAGCGAGGTGGTGGTCGTCTTGCCATGCGTGCCCGCCACCGCCACGCCATTGCGAAAGCGCATCAGCTCCACCAGCATCTCCGCCCGCTTCACCACCGGCAAATGCCGCCGCCGCGCCTCCATCAGCTCCGGATTGTCCGGCTTGATGGCGGAGGACACGACGAGGATATCCGCGTCCTTCAGGTTCTCGGGCGCATGCCCGATCATCACGGGAATACCCCGCGCCCGCAGCCGCTCCACATTGGCGCTGTCCTTTATGTCGGAGCCCTGCACGCGATAGCCCAGTTCATCGAGCGCCTCGGCGATGCCGCTCATGCCGATGCCGCCGATGCCGACGAAATGAAACAGGCCGACGTCGCGCGGCATTTTCATCATCCGTTCCGCCATTTTCCGAGAAACTCCCCGTGTCACGCACCTTCCGGCGGCGCCTCGTTTTCGTCTCAAACCATCACACCGAGGCCAGTCTGCCTCACCCTCCGGTCTTGTGGGCGAAGTGGACGGAGAGGGATTTTTCGCACCCTTCAGGCGAAAATCGGTGCGGGCCTTCGCAGGAATAGCAGCGCTATTTCAAGAAGGCCCGTGCCGATTTGCAGCCGAAGGGGGCGGAACAAGCCCCTCCGGACACTTCGTCCGCAAGACCGATTCCACGACGTCCGCCATGCGTTCTGCCGCATCCGGCCTGCCTTGCGCAAGCGCCGCCGCGTGCGCCGCCTCCAGCATCTCCGGCTTGTAGGCCAGCTCCGTCACCAGCGCCGCCAGCCGCTCCGGCGTCGCCCGTTCCTGGCGCAGCACCCAGCCCGCGCCCGCGCGCGCGAAGGCTTCCGCGTTCTGTCCCTGCTCGTCATCGGCGAGATATGGATAGGGAATCAGGATGGCCGGCCGCCCGATCACCATGAGTTCCGCCACGGTGGAAGCCCCCGCCCGGCAAATGACGAGATGCGCCCGCGCCATGCGCTGCGGCAGATCGCTGAAAAACGGCTGCAGGGTCAGCCCCGCCAGCGGCAGCGCCCCCAGCGCCTTATCCGTCGCCGCCATGTCCTCCTCGCGGCATTGCATGGTCAGCAGCAGCCGTTTCAGCAACGCCCGCGGCAACTCCTTCAGCATCGCCGGCATCACCTCGGCGAAGAAATGCGCTCCCTGTGAGCCACCGACGATCAGCAGGCGAAACGGTTCGTCGGCCTTCTGTGGCGGCTGATATGGCGCGCCGGCCAGCGCCCGCACCGCCGAGCGCACCGGATTGCCGGTGTGCACCGTTTTCTCCAGATACCGCGGCGCCAGCCCCGTCACCCGCGGAAAGGAGACGAACATGCGCGTGGCGAAGCGCGCCAGCAGCCTGTTGGCGAGGCCGATGGCCACCCCGGCGTCGTGGGTCATGATGGGCTTCTTCTCGAAATGCGCCGCCAACAGCGGTGGCAGCGACGGATAACCGCCGAAGCCCACCGCGCAGGCGACCTCGCGCGCCCGCATCTCGCGCCGCGCCGTGCGAATGCCCCGCCAGATGCGCCAGATCTGTCCCGGCGCCTTCCATGGCTGACGCGGCGTGATGGTGGAGGCCGGCGCCACCACCAGCTCCACGCCGGGCATGTCCTGAACGTATTTCTTCGCCCGTTCCTCGCTGAACAGCACGCATCGGTGTCCGCGCGCCACCAATACTTCCGCCAGCGCCTGCGCCGGAAACAGGTGCCCGCCGGTGCCGCCCGCCGCCAGCGCCACCACCGAGGACGGCGCGCGGCGTTCGCTTTCCGGAAGTTCGCCCTGCCCGCTCATGCTCGCTCCGTATCCCGGCCATCCTGTTCCGCAAGCTGTTTAGCGCATTGCCGCCCCACCCGCCAGCGCGGCCGGCCGTGTCATGCCGATTGCGACGTCCCCTGCCGCAACAACGCCAGCGCCATGCCCATGGCCAGCGCCATGGCCATCATCGACGACCCGCCGTAGGACACGAACGGCAGCGTCATGCCCTTGGCCGGCAGCAGTTGCACGTTCACCCCCATGTTGATGAACGCCTGCAGGCCGAACAGCGTCGCCAAACCGCTCACCGCCAGCCGCCGGAACGGATCGGCCAGGTGCAGCGCCCGGTAGAGCAGCCGCAACGCCACGAACATGACAATGGCCAGCAGCACCATCACCGCCACGAAACCGAATTCCTCGCCAATGGCGGCGAACAGGAAGTCCGTGTGCGCGTCCGGCAGATATTTGTTGGCCCAGCCGCCGCCCGGCCCCGCGCCCAGCAGCCCGCCGTTGCGCAACGCCTCCATGGCGAAGTCCATCTGATCACGCGCCCCCGGCGGCAGTTGTGGCGGATGGAAAAAACGGTCGATGCGCGCCCGCACGTGGCCGAACATCAGATAGGCCATGCCCAGCCCGGCCACGCCCAGCCCGCCCAGCATCAGGATGAACCGCCAGCGCAGGCCGAACAGATAGAGCATCACCCCCCACACCGCGGAGATGAGCAGGGTCTGGCCCATGTCCGGCTGCGACACCAGCAGCCCCACGAACAACCCATACAGCCCCCAGGCATAAACGGCCCATTGCCACTCCCGCAGCAGCCGCGCCCGCGCCAGCAGCCACGCAGACATCACGATGAACGCCGGTTTCACGAACTCCGAGGGCTGCAACGACATGAACCCCAGGCTCACCCAGCGTTTCGCGCCCTTGATCTGCGGCCCGACGGCCAGCGCCAGCAGCATCAGCACGATGCCGAGGCCGAAGGCGATCATCGCCGCGCGGCGCACGCTGTGCCCGGAAAGGAAGGTCGCACCGAGGAAAATGGCCGATGCCGGCAGCAGGTAGAACACGTGCCGCTTGAAGAAATGAAAGCTGTCCAGCCCGATGCGCTCCGCCACCGCCGGGCTGGCCGCCAGCGAGAAAATGACCCCCAGCAGCATCAACAGGAACACCGCGCCCAGCACCTGCCAGTCGATGGAGAACCACCAGCGCGCCAGCGGCCCGCGATCCCTGCGTGAAATCAGCATGCTCATGCCATGTCCCTCTTCCGTGTCCCGCCCCGCGCCCCCGCCCAACCTCTTGCTCCATCATGTCGGGAGGTTGGGCGGGGGCGCGGGGCGGTGGGCGGTCGCGCTTCAGCGCGAGAATCCTCACCCCCATCTCAATTTCTCGACCAGCTCGCGAAAATGCTCTCCCCGTTCTTCGAAAGAACGATACTGATCGAACGAGGCGCACGCCGGCGCCAGCAGCACCACGGGCCGCCGCGCCACGCCGCGTTCCCTGTCCGCCCGTGCCGCCGCGAAGGCCGCGCGCACCGCCTTGTCCATGTCGCCGGAAATCTCGTGTTCCACACCCGCCTGCGCCAGCGTTTGCGCCAGCACCGGCGCGTCCTCGCCGATGAGGAAGACGCGCCGCACCGGCCCCATCAGATCCATGAGCGGCTCGATGCCACCGGTCTTCGCCTGTCCGCCGGCGATCCAGTGGATGTCCTCGAAGCTCGACAGCGACCGCGCGGCGGCATCGGCGTTCGTGGCCTTGGAGTCATTGACGAACAGCACGCCGTCCACCGTGCCCAGCTGCTCCATGCGGTGCGCCAGGCCGGGAAAGCTCCTGAACCCCGCGGCGATGAGATTGCCGTTCAGCGTCAGCGCCCGGCAGGCGGCCCAGGCGGCGGCGGCGTTCTGCCAGTTGTGCTTGCCACGCAGCGCCGGCGCGGTGGCAAGATCCATGCCCACCAGCGTCTTGCCGCCGGCGCGCTCTTCCAGCACGCCATTGACGGCGCACACGCCCTCGTGCAGCCGCTCCTCCACCGACACGGCCACCCTGCGCGCCGCTTGCGGGACGGAGGCCAGCGCCTTGCGGCACCATTCGTCGTCGATGGAAACGACCGCCGTATCCTTCTCGCCCATGTGGGCGAACAGCCGCGCCTTCACTTCGGCGTAGTGCTCCAGCGTGCCGTGCCGGTCCAGATGATCGGGCGTCACGTTCAGCAGCACCCCCACGTCGGGCTTCAGCGTCGGCGACAGGTCGATCTGATACGAACTCATCTCGATCACGTAGATGCGCCCGAACCGCGGCGGCGGCAGGTCGAACACCGCCGTGCCGATGTTGCCGCCCACCGCCACGTCGAAGCCCACCTTCCCCAAGACGTGGCCGATGAGCGCGGTGGTGGTGGATTTGCCATTGGTGCCGGTGATGCACACCAGCTTCGCGCCCGTGCCGTGCAGTTGGCGAAAGAAGATTTCCGTATCGCCGATGACCTCGACGCCGGCGGCCCGCGCCTTCTGCACCGTCCAGTGCGGTTCGGGGTGCGTCAGCGGCACGCCCGGCGACAGCACCAGCGCCGCCACCCCGGAAAAATCCACATCGTGCAGATCGACCAGCGGCATGCCCGCTTCCGCAGCCCGCTGCCGTCCGCCCTCCGAATCGTCCCACGCCAGCACCTCCGCGCCGCCGCGCAACAGCGCCCGCGCGCACGAAAGCCCCGAGCGCCCCAGGCCGAACAACGCCACCCGCCGCCCGGCGAACACGTCTGCCGCGAATTCCGTCATGCCGACACCATGTGCGAAAAGGATTCAGAGTTGGTTAACGAATCCTGCATCTCCTTGCCACCGAACACCGCGTGCGACAAATAATTCCGGTTTGCGAATAGGTTGACCGGAGAAACCGCCCCGCGCCCTCAGCCCCTGGTTTTCATGATTTGAGGGGCCAAGTGGGGGCGCGGGGCGGTGGATGGTTCTTGATGCAAACTGCTATCAGCCCCGCGCCCCCGGCCAACCACTTGCTCCATCATATCGGGTGGTTGGGCGGGGGCGCGGGGCGGTGGGCGGTGCGCTTCCGCGCAAAAATGCTGGCCGGCCTGTAAGCCGGGTTCTGTCCGCCGCCCCGCGGGGCGGGGGATGGCCATTCATCTGGGACGCATGTCGCCATGCGCCTCGCGCGACCAACCCGGACGGCGGGGCCGGAAACACGCCCTGCCCGGCTCGCGCCGGGCGTGCCGTCCCTATTCGGTCTTGCTCCGGGCGGGGCTTGCCGTGCCGCTCCCGTCGCCGGGAGCGCGGTGCGCTCTTGCCGCACCCTTTCACCCTTGCCGCGCTCCATCCCGACCAACGCACCCCCTGCCGGGGCGTTCATGTCCGGAAGGCGCGGCGGTCTGCTTTCTGTGGCGCTTTCCCTGAGGTTCGGCGAAACCGCCTCCCTCGCCGGGCGTTACCCGGCGCCCTGTTTCCGTGGAGCCCGGACTTTCCTCCGGGGCTTCCGCCGGTTTCCCGGCGACGCCCCGGCGGCCATCCGGCCGACCAGCGCCTTTCAATCTAGGCGCCCGCGGCGCGTCCATCAAGCATCGCCAGCACCGCCTGAAGCGCCTCCGCCGTGCCGGCATCGAACTCCCCATGCACCCCCGCCGGGCGAAACCGCCGCTGAAAGGCCCGCATCACCGCCGCCGTGTGCGCGCAGAAGGCGCCGCTTTCCGGCGCCCCATAGCCGATGCGCCGCAGCCGCCGCTGCAACCGGAGCACCGCCGCGCCCGCATCGCCCTCGCGCAACAGCACCTCGCCGCCCTCCGGCGCGTCCGGCACCGGCAACGCCAGCCCCGCCGCCGCCAGCCGCGCCCACGGAAAATGCTCGCCCGGATCGGCCTTGCGCAGCGGCGCCACGTCCGAATGCCCCACCACCCGCTCCGGCGGCACGCCATGCCGCCGCGCGACATCCGCCACCAGCGCCTCCACCGCCGCCATTTGTGGTTCCGGATAGGGCGGCGGCGCGCCACACGCATGCCCTGCGTTCTGGATTTCGATGCCAATGGAGCGGGAGTTGACATCCTCCTCCCCGGCCCAGAAGGCCACCCCCGCATGCCAGGCGCGCGCCTCTTCCGCCACCAGCTGCACGATGGCGCCGTCCTCTTCCACCAGGTAATGGGCGGACACCTGCGATTCCGCCGCGCACATCCACAGTTCCGCCGATTCGGCCGACGGGCAGCCGGTGTAATGCAGCACGATCATGTCAATGTTGCCTGCCCCGCGCCGTTCGCCGAAGTTGGGCGACGGCGCCAGCCGCGCCACCAGGGAAGAATCGGGCCGTTCCAGGAGATGGCTCATGACTCCCCGTCCTCTCGCGGAGTCGGCGGCGGCAAGGGGGCCGACCCTGGCAACTGCGTGCGCACCGGCTGGCATGGCTGGCAAAAATTCATCAGCACCGCGCCATGCCGGCCCTGCTCCTTCTTGAACTCCGGCTCCACGTGAATGCTGGCATGCACCTCGCCAAACGCCTCCGCCAACGCCCGTTCGATGTTGTCGCAGATGTCGTGCGCATAGCGCACCCGCATGTCGCCCGGCACCACCAGATGAAACTCCACGAACAGGGCCGACCCCGCCTTGCGCACCTTCAGCGCATGATATTCCAGCGCGCCACCGGCGTTTTCGGCGATGACCCTGCGGATTTTCGCCATCGTCTCTTCGTCCGGCGCCACGTCCATCAGCCCTTGCGTGGATTCCCACAGCAGCTTCCATCCTTCATGCAGAATGTGCAGCGCCACCAGGATGGCCAGCAGCGGGTCGAGGACATACCAGCCCGTCAGCCCCGCCACCACCACGCCGCCCAGCACGCCGATGGTGGTATAGACATCGGCCCTGAGGTGCCGCCCGTCGGCCTCCAGCGCCGGCGACTTCAGCTTCCGCCCCTGATGGATGAGCACCCAGCTCCACAGCGCGTTGACCACCCCCGCCACGGCGTTCACCAACAGCCCCGGATCGTTCCAGGATATGGCGCGCGGATGCAGCAGATATCCCCAGGCTTCATACAGAATGGCCGCCGCCGCCAGCGCGATCAGCGCGCCTTCCAGCCAGGCGGAGAAATACTCGGCCTTGTGATGGCCGAAGGGATGTTCCGCATCCGGTGGTTGACCGGCCACGTGAATGGCCCACACCGCCGCGCCCGCCGCCAGAACGTTCACCACCGTCTCCAGCGCGTCGGAATACAGCGCCACCGAGCCGGTCATCAGAAAGGCGACGTATTTCAGGCCGAAAACGAACAGCCCGACGAAGATGGAGCCCACGGCGAGCCTGATGGTGGTGCGCATGCCTGCCCCTCCGGCGATCGACACGCTCCCTGCCTGCCAGAAAAATTACGCGCCGGCAACGCGGAAGCCGCCGCAAGGCCCGGTTGCGGCGGCTCCGTCGTGAATTCTTTTCGCCTTGCGAAAGCGACTAATACCAGGCCGCGCAAAGGTTGACCTGTGAAACCGCCCCGCGCCCTCAGGCCCCTGTTTTTCATGACTTGGGGGTCCAAGTGGGGGCGTGGAGCGCTGGGTGGCTCTTGACGCAAACCGGCATCACTTGCGGGCCGGCGCCTTCAGCAGCGCCGGTTTCAGCTCCGTCACCGGCGCGGTGCTGGAGCCGCCGGGGCCGGCGTCTTCCTCGAACTCATGGCCCAGCAGCACCGCCGAAGCCACGCCCGCCGCGCCGAAGGTGATGGCAAAGCCGCCCATCAGCAGGAAGATGGCGACATGCGCGAACCGCGACGTGACGATGAGCGAATACAACCCGCCGACATCGGCCCACAGGATCATGCCCAGCAGGAACCACCCGGCGAGAATGCCGATGCCCGCATTGCGCAGCATGAACCGCACCAGCCGCGGCAAGGACTTCCAGGTGCGCACGATCATCATCCCGTTCTCCCTGCTGACCGATTGCCTTTCATGAGCGATTTTATATCCGTCGCGGCCGGGCGCAAGCGGCAATTTGTCCGCCTTTTCCGCCGCGCCTCACCAGCCCCAGCGCACCCCCAGCGCCAGTGTCTGCGCGCGTTCATGCTTGCGGCCCACCCGCGCGCTGCCCGAAAGATCCAGCGACAGGCCGTTCCACCGCCCCGTCCCGAACCATGAAAGGCCGCCGGTGAAGGTGAAATCGTCCCGGTCCCCACCCGCGATATTGTGCCGGTAGAGATCGCGCCCATAGGCCACCCGCACATAGGGCATCACCGGCGCCAGCCACCAGGAGACGCCGGCCTCCGCCATGCCCTGCACCAGCGCCTCGCTGCGGGCCGGACGCAAGACCGTCGCCGCCCCGTTGGAGGCCGCATGCGCCCGCCACCTGTCGCGCGAGGCCATCAGGCTCATCCGTCCGGAAACCAGCATGGTCGGCGACACCCACCGCTGCGCGCTCAGGCTGGCGCTCGCCATCCACCCCAGCGAATGCCGCTTTCCCCGCACCAGCCCGATGGCGCTGCCATCGCGAAAGCGCTGCTGCTGCCACACCGGCCCGGCCTGCATGCTCAGGCCCACCCCATCCGTCAGCCGCACGTCCGCATACAGCGCCAGCGCCTCCTGCCAGGTGCGCTCCCAGGTGCCGTTGGCCCTGTCGCGCGCCTTGCTGCGGGTGACGGTGACGCTCGCGCCGGCCGTCAGCCAGTCGTTCAGCGCCTTGTCCAGCCCCTGCGTGCCGCTCAGAGAATGGCCCTTGCCGGCGATGGCCGCCCCGTTCCGCCGCAGGTGCATCCACGAGGTGGACTTCCACAGACTCCATCCTTCCGCCGTGCGGCTTTCTCCCGCCACCGGCGCGATGTATGCCCGCGCCACTTCCGGGGGCAGGCTGGAATATGCCAGCCATTCCGGTGAAAAACGCTGCGTCAGGGCGCCGGCGGTCTGTCGCAGAATGGCGCCTCGCCACACCGACCAACGGGCCTGGCCGGTCCCGCCATATTCAGAGCCATTATCTTGATCCGTCACCAAACCGTCGCCGCTGGCGGGCATCGCCTGCCCGAGCAACACCAGAGTCCCCAGCAAAATTGCCTTTCCCCGCAAGATTGCCTTCCCCATCGCGAAAATGCCTTTCCTGCCGTAATGCCGAAACCATAGCACGAAAGGAAACGAAAGGCAGCCGTCAACCGTTCAGACGCTTTTCCGCCGCCCTCAGATGCTCTTCCCGGTTGATGTTGAAGAAGGGATCGCATTCCCCGCTCTCGAAAGCCACCCGCGCCACCCGGTAACGGTCGAAAAAACTGCCGATCCTGCGAATGTCCTCCTCCACCAGCGCCCGCCGCAGATCGTCCGCGATGCGCACCGGCCACAGGGCATTCACCGGATGCGCGCGCCCGCTCGAAGCCGCCACCGCCA
>JALVFB010000225.1 GCA_027030295.1 Hyphomicrobiales bacterium | reverse complement strand
TCCGCTACTGGGCCAAATTGCGCGAACAGCGCAAGAAGGAGAGGGGAGAGTGACATGATGGACATACCGGAACTGGGAGAGCTGACGGAGGTCGATCTGCGCCGGGTATGGCGGCACGAGGCGCAGGACTTCACGCCGTGGCTGGCGGAGAACCTGCAACGGCTGTCGGTTGCCGTGGGCATGGCGCTGGAGCTTATCGAAACCGAGAAGGCGGTGGAGAATTTCGCCGCTGACATCCTCGCGCGTGATGTGCGCGGTGGCTCGTTGGTGCTCATCGAAAACCAGCTGGAAAAGACCGATCACGCGCATCTCGGGCAGGTGCTCACCTATCTTGCTGGATTGGATGCGAAGGCCGTCATCTGGATATCACCATTCTTTCAGGAGCCGCACCTTTCCGCCATCCGCTGGCTGAACGACCATACATCGGACGAGTTTGCCTTCTTCGCCGTGCGATTGAAGGCGGTGCGCATCGGCGACAGCCCCATCGCTCCGGTGTTCGAAGTGCTGGCACGCCCTTCCGAATGGGAGCGTGATATGCGTCGCGCCGGTCGCGCGGATGCCCATTCGGATACGCGTTTGCGCTTCTGGACGTTCTATTGCGAGCGCCATCCTGCGGCGGTGGAAGATGGCCTGAAGCCGAACCGGCACTGGAACACCTGGTTCCAGGTGAACGAGGACATCTGGGTCACACTCAGTATTAGCGTTGAATTTGCCAGCGTGTTCGTGCGGGGTAGTTGGGGCGCGCGCAAGTTCAGCGCCGTGGAACGACTGGAGCCGCACCTCAATGAAATCCGCAAATGTCTGTCCAACGTGGAGATTTACGAGAACCACCGGGAAGGGTGGGTCTTCGGCGAGACGAACCGGAACTTCTCTTACCTGAACGAGGAACAGTGGCCGCAAATTTGCGACTGGCTGGAGGAGCGCCGCCAGCGCTATGCCGAGTTCATTCGCGACATGCTAAAGGAAAATCGGAAGAAGGGAGGTGGTCAAAATATTCGTTGAGGGAGGTGCGTCATGCGGTTTGGATATGCCTTTGCGCGCGGGATATTCGCGTTTCTCATGCTGGCGGTCTTCATCCTGCCCATCGCCATGCCGCGCGGGGCCGGTGCGGCGGAGATGCTGCAAAACCTCGTGCTGAAGCTGGCGAAGGGGCGCGACCCGGCGCAAGGGCCTTATCGCTTCCGCTGCCCCGTGTTCGGCAAGTGCAACCACCGCATCGCGGGCATGTTCATGGTGACGCGCCGGGGCATCCCCGAGGCCTGGGTGCTGGCCGCCGTGCCCAACGAGGGCGGTTGCGCCACCTGCACCACCCGCCTGACGCTGGAGGTCTATCGCAAGCAGGGCGGCAAGTGGCGAAAATACCGCGTGTGGCGCGATTTCGATGAAAACGGCAGCTGGGGCGTGGTTGCGCCGGATTCCGCGCGCCTGGCCAAAATCGACGACCGGCGCATGGCGCTCTTCGTCGGGAGCGGCTTCACGCACATGGGCGTAACCATGGAATACATGAGCGTCTACATCGTCGATGACGAGGACATCACGCCAGTGCGCGGCTTCTGCCTCTACTATAGCAATGATGGGGCCGTGACCCCCGAAAATGGCGTCAAGCGCAAGGAGTGGAGCGTGCGCAATGAACTGGGTGCGGTGAAGGGCAGGCCAGCCCTGATCTTCCACATCAAGGGCAAGGGGAAGGACGACGAGAATACCGTCATCTATGAATTCATGGGCAAGGGCCTGCGCCTGCACCGGGAGTCCTTCTCGGACATCCGCCTGCATGTCCCTTGCGGCGAATGTGGAGAGTGACGGAGCGCGTGAAAGCCAGGCGGAGCAGGGGGCATCTCCCCGCTCCCGAGTTATACCAATCTGCGCAAAGGTTGACCGGTGAAACCGCCCGCGCCCCTCAGGCCCTTGTTTTTCATAATTTGGGGGCCCAAGTGGGGGCGCGGGGCGGTGGGTGGTTCTTTATGCATCTTGGTATTATTCAGCGGGAAGCGACCGTTCCGACGCCGAAAATCACCCGGACGCCTTCTTCTTCCCGCCTGCCTTGCGACCGCCTTTGCCCTTGCCCCTGGCCTGGCGGGCGGCGATCAGCTCCAGCGCCTGCTCCGGCGTGATCTCCTCCGGCGCGATGTCCTTCGGGATGGTGGCGTTGATGCGCTTCCACTTCACGTATGGCCCATAACGGCCTGAGAGCACCTGGATTTCGCCACCTTCGGGGTGCTCGCCCAGTTCCTTGATCACCTGCTTCGATCCGCGCGCCTCCTTCTGCGCGATCAGATCCACCGCGCGGTTGATGCCGATGGTGAACACGTCCTCCACCGAGGGCAGGTTGGCAAACGTGCGCTTGTGCTGCACATACGGCCCATAGCGCCCGATGTTCGCCAATATCGGCTCGCCCGTCTCCGGGTGCCTGCCCACCTCGCGCGGCAGCGCGAGCAATTTGAGCGCCGTTTCCAGATCGACGCTTTCCGGATCCATGCCCTTGGG
>JALVFB010000224.1 GCA_027030295.1 Hyphomicrobiales bacterium | reverse complement strand
GATGCATTGCACATGTCCGTATCGCGCGCGCAGGGAGCCGGGCGCGGAATCGAAGTCGCCGATCCAGCATTCCGGCGTCAGTCCCAGCGCTTCGGCGTGGCGCATGCCGGCGTCGGCGGCGATCACCCGCGCGCCCCGCGTCTGCGCGCGCAACCGTTCCGTCGGCGCCACCTCACCGGCTAGCAGAATGGCCCAGAAATCATTTTGCATGTATTTGTTTCTATCAAATTTTTGTCGCGAGATACATCCATGGCCATCGGAATCGACACTGACAACCGATTTGCTGTGAACGGGGCAAGATCGCATGGGCGGCGCGGCGGCTGGCGGTGGTGATGCTGGCGATGATGATGATGAAAGCGGGCGAGCTGTTCCGCTGGCCGGTGGCGGATGAAGGGCGCAAGGAGGACGCTGCGGACGCCCCGGTGGCAATCGCCTGAGGAGGAAAGGCAGGCACAGGCAGGCAACGGACAGCAAGCAGGGAGGTGAAAGGCAGCAAGGAGCCATCCGGAAGTCCCCTGTCCCGAGGAAGAATGGCATGCTGGTCTTGTCGGAGATTTGACCGGTAGCTCGCCGGAAGTTCCGCGCAAGGAGATGCGCGCCCGCCTTGATGGTGGAAGCGCATCCCCCTGGATGCCGGGCCCCGACCTGAAGAAAGCGGTGCAAACATGGGCTCGGGCACAAAGCCTGCGTCAGACGGGAATGCCAGGATGCATGATTGCTCCAAATCCGAATTTCCAGACATCGGGTTACTTGATCATCAGCCCAGTTTCGTTCGCTCACGGATCGCCGATGATGTAGCGCCCGTGCCCCAGCGCCGCGTCGCCACCCATATGGCAGGTGACCCCCAACGCGAACACCGGCCACAGTTCTCGCGGACAGTCTCGGATCAGCAGGTTCAGCCGCACCCCGCGCATGTGGTGGTCGCGCAACGGATGCCGGCGCGAACGCCGCACATAGGAGGAAGGCCGCGGCGGGTGCAGATGTTCCGCCTTCACCCGCCGGCACAACGCCCGCCAATGCGCTTCGTCCACCGGCGCCTTCAGCCCCTGCCAGCGCGCCAGGCCCGCCACCCGCATCACCAGCGAAAACCACAAATCGGCCATGTCGCCGCGATATTTCCCTTCCACCCCGGCCACCACCGGCGTGCGGCTGACCAGCAGGAACGACGGCTTCGGTGGCGGCAGCGGAAACGCCGCCTCTTCCTGCCACCAGGCGTCCACCAGCGGCCACGGCGCCCGCGCGCGGCCACGCATGCGCAGGGCGATGCCGCCTTCGCCGCCAGCCTGCCGGGGCTGCATTACGCCATGCATGGCACGCATCACGTCCTCGCGCCAGCGAATGGCGTGGCCGAACAGGCTCAGCCGCACCCGCACCCGCTCCGCGCGCACCTTGCAGCCGATGACGAACGGCTTCGGCACATGCCGCGTCTCGGCGAAAACCGCGTGATTGCGATACAGCGCGTCAAGGGCGGAAGGGCCGCCGCGCCTCTCCGGCGCCCCCTGCACCTCCCACCATTCCCGCGTCTCCGCCAGCCGCTTCAATTGCCGCCCCAACGCGCCGCGAATGGCGGCGGGCAGCCAGTCTCCGTCCTCCAGCAGCGGCGGGCGGCGGAACACGAAGGTGATGTTGCAGCGCCGCCAGAAGGCGGGCACATCGGCCAGCGCCACCGTCAGCGGCGGCTCGTCCAGCACCCGCGCCAGCAGGGGATGCCCATCCGCCAGACGCATGCCCGCGCCTCCCCTTCAGAACAGCAGATAATCGCCATCCGCCGGCAGCGGCGCGCCGCCGAAAGCCAGGCATTCCTCCAGCGCCGCCTCCGGCACCGCATAGACGCGCAGCGAATCCCCCGGCCCCAGCCACCGCCGCGCCCGCCGCGCCAGCGCCCGCGCCGCCTTTTCGCTCAGCCGCGCCTCGAACACGCTGTATTGCACCCGCACCGCCCGCCGCTGCAACAGCGCCGCCATGCGCCGCCGCCGCACATCGTCGCCGATGTCATAGGCAAACACCCACAACCGCCTGTCTTCCGCCATCTCCCGGCTCCCTTTTCAGAAGTCCATGACATGGGGGGCATAGTCATCGCCGCCCTCCACGTGGCGCGCCAGCGCCAGCACCTGGTGCTCCAGCAGCCCGCGCCAGCTCGTGCGCTCGCCGGTGAACGGATTGCGCACCGCATGATCCAGCCAGTCCTCATAGGCGCGGATGACCCTGCCGACGCCCTCCGCCGTCAGCCATGTGACGGTTTCGCCATCCGCCCCCGGCAGGCGGGCGAAGTGGGATGCGTTCAACGCCCCGGTGTTGAGCAGATGCAGGGCCGGCGCCTCGGCCAGCGGCGCGCGGAACTCCTCCATCAGGTCGAACACCGCCGCCGAGCGCCCGTTTTCCGCCGCGTGCAACGCGCCAAAGCCCACGTGCAGCCCGTGGCGCAGCATCAGCGTCTCGATGTCGCGCCGCAGCATCCCGGCCAGCCAGTTGAGCAGGGTGTTGACGCCATCCCGCGGTGGCCAGCGCCGGCGGCGGAATTGCGCGCTCTGCCAGCCGCGCTCCAGGCACAGGCCGAAGGCCGGCCAGTAGATGCGCGCCGCCTGCGCCTCGTCGCCGCGCAGATGATCCAGCCCCTCGTATGGCCGCCGCAGCGCCCGCCGCCGCAGCCGTTCCAGCGCCGCGATCGCCTTTTCCAGCGCCTGCCGCCGGGGGCTGTCCGGGGCGTCGCGCTTGCGGTTCTTCAGCCGCTGCAACAGCCGTCGCTGATTGGCGATGCGCCCGTGCACGAAGCGCCGCGCCAGATCCAGCCGCCGCGCCGCGTCCAGCGCCACCGCCGCCTGCGCCAGGTGCCGCCGCGCCCTTTGCGGCGTCGCCGGCTCCACCACCGCCTCCGGCCGCCCGTGCCCGTCCACCAGGAACACCGGCACCCCGTGCGCCGCCGCCAGCCGCAGCGCGTCCTCCGAGATGTCCGCCGGCGGCAGCACGTCGATGCGGTCGATGTGCTGCGGAAACACGTGCGCCAGCACCGCGCCGCCCGCGTCCATCACCGCCAGCGCCGCCTGCCGCGTTTCCACCCGCACCCCGCGCCCGGCCACGTGCATGGGGCGGATGATGGGTGCATACTTGCCGCGCGCGTCCGGCGCCGGCATTTCCGGCGGTTCTTCCGGCGCGTCGCCCTCGGCCATGCGCTCCAGCGTTCCCGGCGCCGCTGGTGCCGGTTCCGGCGGCGTCAGCATGCCGCCGGTGAGAGAGGTTTCCGCGTCGGCCTGCACATCCGCGTCGTTTTCGTCTCCGCCGTCTTCCTCCTCCACATCGTCCGCCGCGTCCGCCGTCTCCGGCGCCGCCTCGGCCAGCTCCGCCAGTTGCCGCGCCAGCCGCGTGCGCCGTGGCGCGAAGCGCCGCCCCAGAAAGTCGAACGCCTCGCCGGCGGCGCGAATGGCCGTCTTTTGCGGATGCACCTCCAGCTCCATCGCCGCCAGCGCCTCCTCCAGCCGCGCCAGCGCCTCTTCCGCCCGCGCGCGGCTGCGGCAGAGGATGACGAAATCATCCGCATAGCGCACCATGCGAAAGCCGTTTGCCGCCATCGCCTCGTCCAGCGCGTCCAGATACAGGTTGGCGAGGATGGGAGAGATGGGCGCTCCCTGCGGCAGGCCCCTGCCCGGCGTGCCGGAAAGCGCCAGCCACAGCCCCACCAGGTGCAGAAAGGCCGGCTCGTCCACATGCCGCGCCAGCGCGTTCAGCAGGTTGTCGTGCGGCACATTGTCGAAATAGGCCCGGATGTCGGCATCCACCACCCAGGTGAACCCGGCCGCCAGCGCCGCCTCCACCTGCGCCGCCGCCGTCAGCACCGAGCGCCCCGGCCGGTAGCCATGCGAGCCGTCCTCGAAGGCCGGCTCCAGCACCTCCTGCAGGGCCAGGTGCGCCGCCGTCTGCGCCACGCGGTCGATGACGGAAGGGATGCGCAGCACCCTCCAGCCGCCGGACTTCTTGCGCAGGCGCACGGTGCGCACCGGGCCGGGGCGGTAAAGCCCGTTGCGCAGGGCGAATTGCAGCAGCCGCAGCCGGTCTTGCGCGTTGCTGGCGAAATCGGCGATGCTCATGCCGTCGCCGCCCGGCGCGCCGCGGTTGCGCCATACCCGCCGCCAGCCTTCCTGCAACAGGGGCATGGAGGTGGCGCGGTAGAACACCGGCCCCGCTTCCGGCAACGGGGGGTCCTCTCTCGGTGCTGGCGGTGGCATGGGCCATATCCCCGTGGAATGACTTGAACTATTTGTATTTATAGGATAAAATGATAAAAAATGGCAACCGATGGAAGGAAATGGCCGCAAGATGCCGCACCCCCGTGGAAAATGGCCTGAAAATTTTCCATTTGACAGCATGTTATGGGGTGGATAGTCTGAAGCCGTGCTGCTTCAGGCAGCCCACGCGACCATATGCCGTACGGCCTTGCTTGTATGCAAATTCATGGTCTGAAGCCGTGCTGCTTCAGGCAGCCCACGCGACCCATAAATGGCAATCCGATGCCGTATCCCAGCGTACGTCTGAAGCCGTGCTGCTTCAGGCAGCCCACGCGACCCAAGCAAGCGCCCCCGCTTGTCGTATATTTGTCTGAAGCCGTGCTGCTTCAGGCAGCCCACGCGACGCAGCGTAACTTACGCGCCTCTCCCCCGAGCTGCAGGGGGTGGGGGCAGGTCCCCCCCTGCGCTCGGGGGACCGTCTGAAGCCGTGCTGCTTCAGGCAGCCCACGCGACGTTAGACTCGGGAGAACCGGTGCTGAACGCTGACGTCTGAAGCCGTGCTGCTTCAGGCAGCCCACGCGACACTTCTTCCTCACTGCCCTCCTTGAATCCCGCCTTCATCGTCTGAAGCCGTGCTGCTTCAGGCAGCCCACGCGACGCTGTTGTCAGGGAGCGACGCCTCCAGGATAGTGTGTCTGAAGCCGTGCTGCTTCAGGCAGCCCACGCGACCGGCCTTGCACGCAGGTAGGGATTTAGCCGTTTGTCTGAAGCCCTACTGCTTCAGGCAGCCCACGCGACCACGTGTTACCTCTCCTGCTGGCACGTGATGCGGCTCCTTGCGCCGGAAACACCCGGACGTTGGCGCAAAACAGCGCGTGCCCTTCACAACCGGCGATTTACGCGTTACCCTGATGCACGCATGTTCGCTTGCACGAACCGGGGAGAGGGAAGCCGGGGAGAAAATCATGTCCGCAGGCGAAGGCGCGGCGGGCGCCGATGCGGCGTCGCAAGGGGCGCAGGAGCAAAACGAACTGTGGCTGTGGATCGCGGCCGTCAACTTCGATGCCGCGATATTCGACACCGACGATCTGGCCACCATCCGCGGCGGCAGCTGGGCGCTGCTGGAAATTCCCGATGCGTTCGAAAAGGCCCTGCCGGACGCCTTGGGGGTTCTTCCGGAAAACGTGAAAACCGTCTTCACCGGCAGCTCGGAAGGGCTGTTCCGCATTTTCGACAGCGGCCTGACGCCGGAGGCGCTGGAGGATGAGGCCCGCGATCTTCTGAAGACGCTGCCCGGCCACGACAAGGACAAGGGCGAGCAGGCGCTGCTGGCGCGCATCGCGCAATACGCGCCCTTCGCCGTGGCCGCCATCAAGCCGGGAGAGCAGGAAGACGAGGCCGCCATGCGACGCCTGCGCCGGCGGCTGGCGGTGGCGCGCTTCCGGCATCTGGACGTGGACATCCCGGCGGAACAGGCGGGCGACATGGCCCCTTACCCTTGCGAGAAGGATCGCACCCGCCCGCGCAGCGCCTATGAGTGGCGGCGCGATGAGGATGGACGCGCCCGCCGCGACGTGCCGGTGTCCTGCTTCGTGGCGGCGCGGCGCACTTTCGGGCGCACGGGCCGGCGTTTCGAGTTCTATCGGCAACATGCCGGCTGGCCGCATGAGGACGAATTCGGCCTCGCCGACGACTTCGAGGAGCTGGTGCAGGAGGTGGACGAGGCGCCTGAGGAGGTGCCGGAAAACTGGTGCACCAAGATGGCGGTGCTCTATTTCGACGTCAATCGCCTGGGCCGCATCAAGGCCGAGATGGGGGCGTTGAGCCGCCTCGATGCGCTTCAGGACTTCTCACGGCAGGTGAAGGACAGGCGGCGCAACCTGTTGCGCCACCTGCTGGAAGTGTTCAGGGAAAACAAATGGCTGCAATATGAGCCGAGCAAGGAGAAACTGCCGCCGGGCGATGACGCCAATCTGCTCGTCTGCCCCGACCAGAAGCAGGAGGACGGCGGAGCGAAAAATTGGCCGCTGCGCAAGATGCCGGTCCATAACCTGGAAACCCTGCTGTGGGGGGCGGACGAAAGCCTGATGGTGTTTCCCGCCTGGGGCGTGCAGGACGTGCTGGAGCGCCTGGCGGAGCTCATGCAGCAGGAGGAAAGCGTGCTGGTGAAGGTGGCGGGCCAGAAAACCCGCCTGTCGCTGGGCATCGGCCTCGTCATCTGCCATTACAAGACGCCCATCCGGCTGGTGAAGAATCTGGCGTGGGAGCTGGCGGAGGCGGCCAAGGCCAGCATTCCCGCCGATGCCGACTGGCGCAGGCTGCCCAACCGGCTGCAATACATGGTGCTGGGCGGCATCGACCTGCCGGCGCGCCCGCTGGCGGAGGAGCGCGAGGCGCTTTACGGGCTGGAAAAAAAGCTTCAGCCGCAGGCTTTCACGCTGGAGCTGGAGTGCATTCCCGGAACCTTCACGCTGCTGGAACGCATCCGCGGCGAAGGTGGCGCCGGGCGCAGCGGCGTGCCGCGCGGCAAGCTGGTGGCGCTGATGCAGGAGGCGCTGCGCGAGGGCGGTTTGACCTGGCAAAAAGGCGCGGAGAAGCTGGACGATATTTTCGACGCGGCCATTGCCAAGAAAGAGTTCGAAGGCACCAGGGAGGACTGGGGCTCGGAAGAACTGGCATACACGGAAGACGTGCCGCTGGCGCCGCTGGCGCACATGCTGGCGCTGTGGCCGCTGGCGGGCCTGCGCACGCGGCTGCGGGCGGCGGCGCAAGAAGGGCGGGAGGCGGCGGCATGAGCGCGGCGCGCGAACACCGCTGGCGGTTGCGCCTGTGCGTGCGCACCCCGCTGGCCACCGGCGGCGTGGAAAACGTGGCGCTCGGCATCGACACCGCATTGCTGCGCGATCACGAGGGCAGGGCGATCATCTCCGGGCCGCAACTGCGCGGGCTGTTCCGCCATTTCGCGCAAGGTGCGCTGGAACAAGGAAATGCGCCGCTGACAAAGGATGATTTCACGCGCTGGTTCGGCCTGCCCGGTGAGCAATTGTTCAACGCCGAGGAAATGTATGCCCGCATCTCCATCCCCAGGTTTCATGACGGGACGCTAGCGGATGCGCTGGACACGCCGGAGCGGGCGCATTGTCATTTCCACGACCTGATACTGGATGACGGCGAAGAGAAAAATACCATCACCCGCATTCGCATCGACGAGGAAACCGGAGCAGTGCGGCGGGGGGCGCTGCTGGTGATGGAGCAGCCGGCGCAACTGGCGAAGCTGTTGCACTTTACCGGCGAGGTGCGGCTGTTCGGCGACGACGCGGAGGCGGCGCGCTTCCGGGAGGCGCTGGGGGTGTTCCTGCGCTTTTTGCGGGCGGTGGGCGGCGTGCGCTCCGCCGGCTTCGGGCAGGTGGTGGAGGCGGACTTCAGCGAGCGGGACAGCCACGCCCTGCTGCCGCCGCCGCAACAGCTGCCGGGAGACGTCACGCGCTTGCGCATCCGCTTCGATGCGCCGTTTCTGGTGGATGTGCGGCTGTATTCCGGCAACCTGCTGCGCGGCAGTGCAATCATTCCCGGCGCCGTCATCAAGATGGCGCTGGCTGAGCGCCTGCAACTGGCTGGAAAGGAAAATGACCTGCGGCTGAAGAAGGCGCTGAGCCATATCGTCATCCGCCACGCCATGCCGGTCGAGGAAGGCGAGACGGAGAGGCCCCGGATGCAGCCGCTGTCGGTGGTGCGCTGCAATGACAGCCTGATGGACTGGTGGGATTGCGCCGCGGGCGAGGCCGCTTGCGACGATTTCGCCTTTGCACCGGACTGGAAGCCGAAAGACCATGAAATGGCGGCAAAATACTGGCCGCGCTCCGATGTGGCCCATGTCACCCGCACCCGCACCGCCATTCGGCCGGGCCGAAACGTGGCGCAGGAGCATCACCTGTTCAACCACCAGCCGGTGAGTCCGAAGGATCCGGTGAGTCCGAAGGATCTGGAATGGCTGAGCGAGCTGGTGCTGCCGGCGGATGCGGATGATGAGGTGCGGAAAGGAGCGGAGCAACTGCTGGCCATGCTGACGAAGGCGGCGCTGCCCATCGGCAAGACGCAGGCGGAGATGCGTGTGAAGGCCGAAGAGGCACGCCTGCCGCAGCCGGAGCCGGAAAGGGCAGGAAACGATGAAATTTTCTGGCGCATCACCCTGCAAACACCGGCGCTGCTGCTGGACATGAGCGCCGTGGAACGGCTGGAACAAGGAACAGATCTGCGCAAGGTCTATCGGGAATATTTCGCGGATGTATTGGGCGATGCGAAAGAGGCCATCGACTGGGAGGATTCCGACCTGCTGGTGGCGCATGTATGGCATGGCGGCCACCGCGCCGCCCGCCGCCCCGCCACCGGCGACAAGGGTAAATATTACCCGTGGCTGGTGACGAAGCCGGGCAGCGTGTTCCGCCTGAAGCAGAAGGAGGGCATCGGTGAACGGGCGCAGAATGAGCTGCGCGAGAAATTCGCCGAATGGCTGCGCAGCGGGCTGCCTCTGCCCACCAACGCCATGCCAAAACTTTCCGATCCGGAGCAGGACTTCCAGTATTGCCCGTTTCCGCCGCGCGCTGGTTATGGCGAGGTGCGCATCGACGCCGAGGACGCGCGGCGGGCGCGGAAGCTGGCCGGAAAGGAGGAAGGCCCATGAGCGCGCCGCTGCGGCAATGCCGCTTTTCCTTCAACCTGGAGCTGGTGAGCGTCACCCATGTTGGCAGCGGAGAAACCGGCACCCTGGGAAAACTGTGCGAAAACAGCGCGTCGCGCAAGAAGGCGCTGAAGACGGTGCAGCAGCGCAACCGGGAGCCGGACCCAAGGCCGGAAGAAGCGCAGGTGATGCTCCTTCAGCGCGGCGCCGATGGCCTGCCGCTGTTGCCGGGCACGGCGCTGAAGGGCGCCATGCGGGCGCTGGCCCGTCGGGCGGGGCTGGGGCCGGAGGTGGAGGAATGCCTGTTTGGCGCCAGCCAGGTAACGACCCAGGATAAGGCACGCGAGGGTCATATGTGGCTGTGGCCGGCGCTGGCCGAGCCGTGTTCGGCGCCGGCGGACAGCGATCTGCCATTCTATGACGCCAGGGCATGCAGCTTCGTCCTCACCGGCATCCGCTTGGATGAACAGCGGATGGCAGTGCAGCACAACTTTCTCTATCAGGTGGAAATGCTGCCGCCGGGCTTGCGCTTTCGTTGTCGCGGGCTGTGGATG
>JALVFB010000223.1 GCA_027030295.1 Hyphomicrobiales bacterium | reverse complement strand
TCTCGCCCTCCTTCTTCAGCTGCTCCAGATGCGGCGACACCGTGGTCATGAGCTGGATGATGATGGAGGCGGAGATGTAGGGCATGATGTTGAGCGCGAAGATGGCCATGCGGCCCAGCGCGCCGCCCGAGAGCGAGTTGACGAAGCCCAGGATGCCGGCGGACTGCTGCTGCACCAGGCGCGAAAGCTCCACCGCGTCGATGCCGGGGATGGGGATATAGGTGCCCAGGCGATAGACGATGAGCGCGGCCAGCGTGAACCAGATGCGCTTCTTCAGCTCCTCCGCCTTGGCCAGGGCCGAGAAGTTGATGTGCGCTGCCAGTTGTTCCGCTGCCGATGCCATGGTTCCCTGCCCCCTGATGTCGGTGCCGGTGGTGGCGCCCGGATTTCAGGCGCCAAACGACGCGGCGCCGGCTCAGGCTTCGCTGTTGGCCTTGCTCTTCGCCGTCAGTTCCACCTTGCCGCCGGCCTTCTCGATGGCGGCGACGACGGACGCGGTGGCATGCGTCACCCGCAAGGTGATGGCCGCCGCCTCGGCGGCCGGGCCGAGCACGCGAATGCCGTCCTTCCTGCGCCGCACCGCGCCGGCGGCCACCAGCGCATCCTCGTCTATGGGCTGTTTGGCGTCCAGCCGGCCCTTCTCGATCAGCTCCAGAATGCGGGAGAGCCGCACTTCGGCGTAACGCTCCGGCGCGTGGCGGTTGAAGCCGCGCTTCGGCAGGCGGCGGTAGATGGGCATCTGACCGCCTTCGAAGCCCTTGATGGCGGTGCCGGCGCGGGCCTTCGCGCCCTTGTGGCCACGGCCGCAGGTCTTGCCCTTGCCCGACCCGATGCCGCGCCCCACGCGCTTGGCCTTCTTCTTCGCGCCCGGTGCGGGCGCCAGTTCGTTCAGTCGCATGGTGGGAACTCCAGCGATTTATATTGTCAACCTTCTTCCACGATCCGCACCAGGTGCGAAACCTTGCGGATCATGCCGCGCACTTCCGGCGTGTCGGGAAGGGTGCGGCGGCGGTGCATCTTGTTCAGCCCCAGCCCGATGAGCGTGGCGCGCTGATCCTTCGGGCGCCGGATGGGGCTGCCGATCTGCTCCACGGTGATGGTCTTCTGTTTCTTCTCGGCCATGGCCGTATTCCCGTCGTTGCGTTGTGCTCGGGCTGTCCGGAGCAGGCGCGGCTCAGCGGCCGGCCTCTTCCACCTGACGCCGGTTCTTGAGGATCTCGGAAACCTTCTTGCCGCGGCGCTGGGCCACCCGGCGCGGGTTCTCGCATTTGGACAGCGCGTTGAAGGTGGCGCGCACCATGTTGTAGGGGTTGGACGAACCGATGGACTTCGACACCACGTCGGCCACGCCCAGCGCCTCGAACACCGCGCGCATCGGGCCGCCGGCGATGATGCCGGTGCCGGCAGGCGCCGAGCGGATGACGACGCGGCCCGCGTCGTGCTTGCCGGTCACGTCGTGGTGCAGCGTGCGGCCCTCGCGCAGCGGCACGCGGATCATGCTGCGCTTCGCCTGCTCGGTGGCCTTGCGGATGGCCTCCGGCACCTCGCGCGCCTTGCCGTGGCCGAAGCCCACGCGCCCCTTCTGGTCGCCGACCACCACCAGCGCGGCGAAGCCGAAGCGGCGGCCGCCCTTCACCACCTTGGCCACACGATTGATGTGCACCAGGTGCTCTACCAGTTCCTCTTCGCGTTCCCTTGCAGCCATTGTGCCTTCATCCCGTCTGCATCCGCCCGGTTCCCGCATGGGCCTGAGCGGAAAATATCAGCAATTCCTCGCGGATCAGAAATCCAATCCGCCTTCGCGCGCGCCTTCGGCCAGCGCCTTCACGCGGCCATGATAGAGATAGCCGCCGCGATCGAAATAGACCTTCTCCACGCCCGCCTTCTTCGCGCGTTCGGCCAGCGCCTTGCCCACCTCGCGGGCGGCTTCCATGTCGCCGGTGCTCTTCAGTTTCTTGCGCATGTCCGGCTCGTTGGACGAGGCCGCCACCAGCGTGTGGCCCTTCGCGTCGTCGATGATCTGGGCATAGATATACTTGTGCGAGCGGAACACGCTCAGGCGCAGCCGGTCCTCGCCGGCGCGGTTTTTCAGCTTGCGCCGCACCCGCGCGCGCCTGCGTTCCTCTCTGGTCAGTTTGCGCACCATGGTTCTTCGTCCCAATACTCGTGAACCCTGTCCTCACCGGCCGGTTTCCGGCGCGTGCCGGACCTGTCCGATGGCCATTATTTCTTCTTGCCTTCCTTGCGGAAGATGTATTCGCCGGCGTAGCGCACGCCCTTGCCCTTGTATGGCTCCGGCGGACGCCAGGCGCGGATCTCGGCCGCCACCTGACCGACCTTCTGCTTGTCGATGCCGGAAACGATGATTTCCGTGGGCTGCGGCACCTGCACCTCGATGCCTTCCGGCACCTCATAGATGACATCGTGGCTGAAGCCAAGGTTCAGCTTCAGGTTCCGACCCTGCAACTGCGCGCGGTAGCCGACGCCGACGAT
>JALVFB010000222.1 GCA_027030295.1 Hyphomicrobiales bacterium | reverse complement strand
ATCTTCCCCGTCGTGCGCCTTCCGCCCGCGGATCAGGTCGTCGTGTATCCGCTGCTCCCGGTCGTTCGCCCGCGGCACCAGCGGATCGATATCTTCCCCGTCGTGCGCCTTCCGCCCGCGGATCAGGTCGTCGTGTATCCGCTGCTCCCGGTCGTTCGCCCGCGGCACCAGCGGATCGATATCTTCCCCATCGTGCGCCAGCGCTTTCGGAACTTCGCCGTCGGGATCATTCGTGGAATTCACCTCGTCGGAATCTTTCCGTTGCCGCTCGCCTGCTAGCGCCTGCATCAGTTTTGCGTTGTTGTCCGCAGCATGCCGGAAATCATGCGCCATATCGGTCTGGTCATGCGCCGCGTCAAACGCCTCCACCCCCGTGGCCACCGCCGCGCCGTCATACATCACCCGCGGCTCCAGCGCCGCCGCCTCGCTGAAAGGCCCCTTGCGGCGCACCCTGCGCTTGCGCTTGGCCCCGTTGCCCTTGCGGTTCATCCCCTCGGTTTTCTTGCGCTCGGACACTGTTCTTCCTCCGCGGTTTGCCTGTAAAAGCCGTTGCCCCTCACTCGGTCGGGATGCGAATCATCAAAATCTGTGATTGCATCATCATTATCAACAAAACCTATAGGTGCAAGTCTTAATGACACCTTAACGAACGGTTTCATCGCCGCGCGGATTTGTGACTATCTTCGTCCGGCACCCCATCGCACCGACAACGCAACGGAGACGGAATCATGGACTGGTTGCTCGCCCTGCATCTCTATGCTCTTGCGCTGGGCACCGGCTTCAGCCTGGCGAATCTTCTGAACCTGCGGCTGGCAGGAAATGAAACCGACGACGGACGCGCCGCGCTCGCCCGCCTGCGCCAGATGCTGGGGCGCATCGGCGATGGCGTGGTGACGCTCATCTGGCTCACCGGCCTGGGCCTGGCCGCTCGTTACATCGGCGCCGGCGGCGAAGGCGCCGCCGCCCTGCCCGCCTCCTTTCACGCCAAGATGCTGTTCGTGCTCTCCCTCACCCTGTGCCATGTCGGCGCCCGCCGGGCCGCCGCCCAGGTCATGGGCAAGGGCCGCAAGGAGCTGCTGCCCTGGGTTTTTCGCTGCACGCTGGGCACGCATGTGAGCGCCGTTGCCGCCATCCTGCTCGCCGTGGCCGCTTTTGGCTGACTTGCCCACAAGCAAGGCGGAATCCCCGTTGAAAGACGGGCCAAAAGATTGAAAAGTCGCGCCGGATGTTCATGAAACACGGGCGCCACGAAGCCATGACCGCCACCGCCACCAGCACCCGCGAATGCCGCCGCGACGGCATCCTGCCGGCGCACGCCATCCGCTGGCTGCTGGAAAACGGCCGCATCACCGCCGAACGCCCGCTGGATCACGACCAGGTGCAGCCCGCCAGCCTGGACGTGCGGCTGGGCGCGCGCGCCTGGCGGGTGCGCGCTTCCTTTTTGCCGGGGCGTCGGCGCACCGTGGCCGAACGGCTGGACGATCTGGCCTTGCATGAAATGCCGCTGGAAGACGGCGCCGTGCTGGAAACCGGCTGCGTCTACATCGTGCCGCTGATGGAGCGCCTGCGTCTGCCGCCGGAGATTTCCGCCGCCGCCAACCCGAAAAGCTCCACCGGGCGCATCGACGTTTTCACCCGCATCATCGCCGAACACGGCGAAGCCTTCGACCGCATCCCCGCCGGCTACGAAGGCCCGCTGTTCGCCGAAATAAGCCCGCGCACCTTCCCCGTGCTGGTGCGCGCCGGCTCCCGCCTTTCGCAGGTGCGCTTTCGCCGCGGCGAGGTGCGCCACGACGATGCGGCCATTCGCGCCCTGCACGCGCGCGAACCGCTGGTCATGGGCGCGGAGGCCAACATCGACAACGGCGTTGCGCTGAGCGTCGATCTTTCCAGCGGCGACATCACCCAACCCATCGGCTTTCGCGCCCGCCGCCACGCCGGGCTGATCGACGTGGACGCCGTCGCCGCCCTCGATCCGCTGGATTACTGGGAGCCGATCACCCGCCGCGAACCGCTGGTGCTGGATCCGGGCGAATTCTACATCCTCGCCTCGCGCGAGGCCGTGCGGGTGCCGCCGGAATACGCCGCGGAAATGGTGCCTTTCGACCCCTTCGTCGGCGAGTTCCGCGTGCACTACGCCGGCTTTTTCGACCCCGGCTTCGGCCATGCCAGCGGCGGCGGTGAGGGCGCGAAGGCGGTGCTGGAGGTGCGCGCCCACGAGGTGCCTTTCACCCTGGAGGACGGTCAGGTCATCGGCCGGCTGCTCTACGAACCGCTGTGCGAGGAGCCGGAGCGCGTCTATGGCCAGGGCATCGGCTCGCACTACCAGCGCCAGGGCCTGAAGCTGTCGAAACATTTCAAGGCGTTATGACGCATGCGCACCGGTGCCAGGAAACCACGGTGAAATGAGGGAAAAAACTGAAATGCGTGTGGTTGGCAAGAAGAGCAAACGAAAGAGCTTGTCCGCCCACGGTCTCTTTTCATCATCACCCCGGTTTT
>JALVFB010000221.1 GCA_027030295.1 Hyphomicrobiales bacterium | reverse complement strand
CGTCGGCTCCCCCTTCGGTGAGGGGGCCACATGCCGGCAGGGCCTTTTCGCGCGGAATCTTCTCCTTTCCGCAGGATGGGATTGCCATTCAGACGCGGTTCACGCGGGAAACACCAGTATCCGTCCGTTACCCCGTTCCAGCCAACCGGAACGTGTGCCGGTTTCTGGAAACAATACTGAAATACCCATACAGGAGAAGAAACATGCTCAGGAAGAATGGCAAGGCGCTTTTCATCATGACGGGCGCGGGCCTGCTGCTCGCCGCCTCCGCCGGCGCCGGTTTCGCCATTGGCGGCCCCGGCGGTGGTGGCGGCGGAAACGGCGGAGGGGCGGAACCGCCACGCAACTACGGCCGGTTCTGTGAGGGCCCCGACTGCTATTACCCCGAACATCACAGGCCCCGCCCGCGATTGACCGGCGACAATTGCTGCTGGCAGCGCGTGAAGAAAATGCGCATTCGCATCGATGGAAAAATGCGCACGGTCTATCTGGACAAGGGGCGCAAGTGCGTGAAGGTGACGAGCATGCAGCAATGCGTGAAATTCAGCCGCAACCGGTAGCGCCCGCTTGAAAAGCATGACGCCAACGGCATGACGCCGGCAAAAAGGGCCACCCGCCGGATGGCGGATGGCCCGTTCTCGCGTGTCGCGTTTCCCGCCGAATGGCGGAGCGGATCAGAAGCCCATGCCGCCCATGTCGGGCGCGCCGGCGGCCGCGGCCTTCTCCTCCTTCGGCTTCTCGGCGATCATCGCCTCGGTGGTGATCAGCAGGCCGGCGACGGAGGAAGCATCCTCCAGCGCGGTGCGCACCACCTTGGCCGGGTCGATGACGCCCATCTTGAACATGTCGCCGAACTCGTCGGTCTGGGCGTTGTAGCCGAAGGCGTAGTCATCGTTGTCCAGCACCTTGCCGACGACCACCGCGCCTTCCTTGCCGGCGTTGCCGGCGATCTGGCGAATGGGCGCCTCCAGCGCGCGCTCGATGATCTCGATGCCCGCCTGGACATCCTCGTTGTCGCCCTTCAGGCCTTCCAGCGCCGCCCTGGAGCGCAGCAGCGCAACACCACCACCGGGCACGATGCCCTCCTCCACCGCGGCGCGGGTGGCGTTGAGCGCGTCTTCCACGCGATCCTTGCGCTCCTTCACCTCCACCTCGGTGGCGCCGCCGACCTTGATGACGGCCACGCCGCCGGCCAGCTTGGCCAGACGCTCCTGCAGCTTCTCCTTGTCATACTCCGAGGTGGTGGTCTCGATCTGCTGCCTGATCTGCTTCACCCGCGCCTCGATGTCCTCCTTGCTTCCGGCGCCGTCGATGATGGTGGTGTTCTCCTTGTCCACCACGACGCGCTTGGCGCGGCCCAGATCCTCCAGCTTCACGTTCTCGAGCTTGTAGCCCAGCTCCTCGGAAATGACCTGGCCGCCGGTGAGAATGGCGATGTCCTGCAGCATGGCCTTGCGGCGATCGCCAAAGCCCGGCGCCTTCACCGCGCACACCTTCAGCCCGCCGCGCAGACGGTTCACCACCAGCGTGGCCAGCGCCTCGCCCTCGACATCCTCGGCGATGATCAGGAGCGGCTTGTTGGCCTGCAGCACCTGCTCCAGCAGCGGCAGCAGCGGCTGCAGCGAGCTGATCTTCTTGTCATGCACGAGGATGTAGGGCTCCTCCAGCTCGCAGATCATCTTGTCCGGGTTGGTGATGAAGTAGGGCGAGAGGTAGCCACGGTCGAACTGCATGCCTTCCACGACCTCCAGCTCGGTCTCCAGGCCCTTGTTCTCCTCGACCGTGATGACGCCCTCGTTGCCCACCTTCTGCATGGCCTCGGCGATCAGCTCGCCGATCTCGCGCTCGCCGTTGGCGGAGATGGTGCCGACCTGCGCGACCTCCTCGGAGGTCTTCACCTCCTTGGCATGCTTCTTCAGGTCATCCACCACCGCCTTCACGGCCTGCGTGATGCCACGGCGCAGATCCATCGGGTTCATGCCGGCTTCCACCAGCTTCATGCCCTCGTGCGCGATGGCCTGGGTGAGCACCGTGGCGGTGGTGGTGCCGTCGCCGGCCACGTCGTTGGTGCGGCTGGCCACCTCGCGCACCAGCTGCGCGCCCATGTTCTCGAGCTTGTCCTCCAGCTCGATCTCCTTGGCCACGGTCACGCCGTCCTTGGTGGTGCGCGGCGCGCCGAAGGCCTTCTCGATGACCACGTTGCGGCCCTTCGGGCCAAGCGTCACCTTCACCGCGTTGGCCAGAATGTCGATGCCGCGCAGCATGGCCTTGCGCGCATCGGTGTCGAAAACGACTTCCTTGGCAGACATTGCTTTCTACCCCTTTCCTTTGATCCTTCAGGATGTTGCAGGCTGATTGCCGCGTCTTTCCGGGCCTTTATTCGATGATGCCCAGAATGTCGGATTCCTTCATGATGAGCAGCTCCTCGCCGTCGATGGTGACCTCGGAGCCGGACCACTTGCCGAACAGCACCGTATCGCCCACCTTCACGTCCAGCGGCAC
>JALVFB010000220.1 GCA_027030295.1 Hyphomicrobiales bacterium | reverse complement strand
ATCCCTGCACCGCGAAGAAACACGCCAATCCATGCAATCCCTGCGCCGCCAAAAAAGCCAATCCGTGCGCGGCGAAGAAACACACCAACCCATGCAACCCGTGCGCGGCGAAGAAGGTCAACCCATGCAATCCCTGCGCCGCGAAGAAGCATGTGAACCCGTGCGCGGCAAAAAATCCCTGCGCCGCGAAGAAGAAGGCCAGCCCGTGCAACCCCTGTTCGGCGAAGAAGCCGATGATGGACAAGCAGGGCATGAAAATGGGCCCGGAAGAGCTGGGCGAGGCCTACGCCGCCATTCTGCCGACGTTGAAGAAAACCTATCGCGGCGGCGGCCATTTCGTCGCCGACGGGCGCTGGGCGAAATGGAACAACTTCGCCAAACACCCCTATGCGGGCAGCACCCATGGCGGACGTTATCTGGTGAACCATGCCAATCCCATCGCGGCGAAGGTCTATGGCCAGTATGAAAAGCTGCGTCATATGCCGCCGGGTGGCATCGTCGTCAAACCTTCGTTCACGCTGGAGAATGGCAAGCCGAAACCGGGGCCGTTGTTCGTGATGGAAAAGATGACGAAGGGCTGGAACAAGGCGACCATGGACTGGCGCTACGCCATGATCCTGCCCGGTGGCAAGACATTCGGCGTGACGAAGGGACAGAATGGTGACAAGGTGGCCTTCTGTCACGAGTGCCATGCCGGCGCGCAGGAAACCGACGCGCTGATGTTCCTGCCAGAGGAAGCACGCGTGAAATAGGACTCATCCTGCGGATGCAACATCACAGGCCGGAGCCTTTTCGCTCCGGCCTTTCTTGCGCTGAAGCGCATCGCACCGGCCCGTGCCCCTGCGGGGCATCGAAGATCTGGCGGAATGAACTGGTCATACCAAGATGCATAAAGAGCCACCCACCGCCCCGCGCCCCCACCCAACCCCCAAATTATGAAAAACAAGGGCCTGAGGGACGCGGGGCGGTTTCACCGGTCACCCTTTACGCAGATTGGTATCAGTGGGCGAGGTCTTCCCTGGCAATGGCCAGCGGAATGGCGGTGCGTTCCCGCTCCGCTTCCGCCACCACCAGTGGCATGGCCGGCGGCAGCCCCGCCAGGTGCTGAAGGATGGAGGCGTCGCGCACCGCGCAGCCTTCGGCGTCGTCGCCGAAGCTGACGAACACCGGGCGGCCATCCTCGTCCATGGCGCGCTCCATGTCCTCGACGAACGGCTCCAGCCCGGCCAGGCCATAGCAGCGCTTCTGCGCCTGCATGCCATTGAGGCGGAAGAACACCACCGGGCCGGTGACCCACCACGGGGTGCGGCGGCCATCGTAGTCGTGAAACGCCATGCTGACGTCGTGTTGCTCCAGCATGTCGCGCACCCGCGCCGAATGCCAGCTGGCGTGGCGGAACTCGATGACGTGCGCCATGTCGCGCGGCAGGCGCGGCAGGAAGTCGGCCAGCGCCTCCTCGTCGCGCTTGAGCGTCGGCGGCAGTTGCCAGACGATGGGGCCGAGGCGGTCGTCCAGCAGCTCCACGCGCAGGAAGAAGTGCATCATGTCGGTGAAGCAATTGCGCAGGCGCTTGCGGCGGCAGATGCGGTGCGGCGCCTTGACGCTGAACAGGAAACCCTCCGGCACCGCCTCGCGCCAGCGCAGGAACATCTCCTCTTCCGGCAGGCGGTAGCAGGTGGCGGTCAGCTCCACGGTGTCGAAGCGTTCGGCATAATGGGACAGCCATTCCTCTTCCGGCAGCTCCGGCGGATAGAAGAGCTTGCGCCAGCCGTTGCCGGCCCAGCCGGAGGTGCCGATGCGGATGCGGTGATCATAGATCCAGTGGTGCATGCGCCGCCTCCCTATCGTCTTTCCTGCCATCCTGACATGGGGGACGCGCATCGCCAAGGGTGCGCTCCGTGTTCCGGAACATCACGCGATTGATCAAGTGGTTGACCCGGACGGCAAGGCTGCTGCATTTTCATGCCGATCTCTCCCCTGCCCACCCGCAAGGAAAGCTTCCATGTTCGCCCTGTCGCCCATCGATCTGGCCCTTTTGCTTTCCGCCGGCCTTGTCGGCGGCGCGGCCAACGCGCTGGCCGGCGGCGGCACCTTTTTCACCTTTCCGGCGCTGATGGCGGTGGGGCTGCCGCCGACGGTGGCCAGCGCCACCTCCGCCTTCAGCCTGTGGGGCGGGCGCGTGGCCGCCGTGCTGCCGCAGTGGCGCGCGGTGGACGTGCGCCAGCCCGTGGTGCGCAACCGCATCCTGGTGACGCTGGCCGGCGGGGCCTGCGGGGCGCTGCTGCTGCTGTCCACCGCCGAGCGGGCGTTTCTGCACATCGTGCCGTGGCTGCTGGCGTTTGCCACGGTGATGTTCATTTTCTCGCGGCAGATCGGTGGCTGGCTGCGGCGGGTGCTGGGGCGGGCGGCGCACGCGGGGCTGCAACACGGGCTGGAGTTCCTGTTCGCCGTCTATGGCGGCTATTTCGGCGCCGGGCTGGGGGTGCTGATGGTCTCGCTCTATGCCG
>JALVFB010000219.1 GCA_027030295.1 Hyphomicrobiales bacterium | reverse complement strand
CGGCTTCGGCTCGGCCAGATGATGGCGCACCACCAGCGCGCCGGTCGGCACGCCCTTGACGATGGCCTTGCCCGCCACCATGCCCAGCACGCGCACGGAAACGCGCGTCAGCCTGCCGGCTTTCACCACATAAACCGTGTCATCGCCAAGCAACGCCGCCTCCGGCAACAGCACGACGCGCTCATACAACGGCCCTTTCATGCGCACGCTCACGAAGGCGCCGGGCTTGAGCCAGCGCGCCGGGTTTTCCGGCACGGCGAACAGCGCCACCGCGCCCTGCTGGCGCTCCACCCCGGCGCCCTCGCGCACCACCCGGCCGGGCAGCGTCACCGCCCCGCCGCGGGCGGGCACGACGATCTCCACCGTGCGCCCCGCCACCGGCTCGCCGGCCCGCCTGAGCGCCAGCAATCGCGTTTCCGGCACCATGAAGCGCACTTCCGGCGCCGCGTCGGACAGCAGCGTGGCCAGCGCCACGCCCGGCCCGGCGCTCTGGCCCACCTCGGCGCGCACCTCGCCAAGATTGCCGGAAAACGGCGCGCGCAGGGTGGCGTTGGCGAGGTTGTCGTTCGCTTTCCTCAACTGCCATTCGGTGCGCGTGAGCGCCGCGCGCACCTGCGCCAGGCGCGCCCTGGCGGCGCTCAGGGCCTGCTTGCGCTGCTCCAGCTTCTCGCGCGCCGCCAGATATTTCTGCTGCTGCGCGTCCAGCCGCGCCTTCGGCAGGGAGCCGCGCGCCACCAGGGTGCGGGTGCGGTCATATTCGCGCTGGGCCACGGCGAACTGATCCTCGGCCTCCTTCAGCAGGCGTTCGGCGGAGGACACGGAGAGCTTCGCCTCCTCCAGCTTCGCTTGCGCCTCCTTCAGCGCCGCCTCGGCCTCGGCGACGGCGGCGCGGTATGGCACCTCGTCGATGCGCAACAGCGCCTCGCCGGCGTTCACGTGCGCGCCGTCCTTCCATTTCGGCGATACCCAGGTGATGCGGCCCGACACGGGCAGTTGCAGCGTGCTGGCGCGGGCCGCCGACACCTCGCCGTAGAGCGTCCAGACGGGGCGCACGTCCGTCGCCTTCGCGGTGATGACGCGCACCGGTTCCGGGCGCTCCACCGCCGGGCGCACTTTCGGTTCGGGCGCCAGCGCCATGATCGCCTTCCAGCCGCCGAAGCCCGCCGCCAGCAGGGCCAGCGCCAGCAATGCCTGCGGCCAGCGGCGGCGCACGGGACGGGGCGCGGCCGCGGGGTTTTCGCGCGCCGCCTCGGCCAGGGGAATGTCCGCATGCTCGTTCATGGGCGCAATCTAGCAGCAACGGGCGGTAGTGCGAAAATTAAAACGGTTACAGAGTGAACGCTTTCCACGCCCCGGCGGCTCTTGCCGCGCCCCCGGCTGGTGCTCTATAGCCTGCGCATCGGGACCATTTCATGACATGCGAAACGAGGGGAATCATGGGCTTTCTTTCCGAGGCGCTGGGGCGCATCAAGCCGTCGGCCACGCTGGCGGTGTCGCAGAAGGCGCGCGAGTTGAAGGCGGCCGGGCGCGACGTCATTTCGCTCTCCGCCGGCGAGCCGGACTTCGACACGCCGGAGAACATCAAGAAGGCGGCCATCGCCGCCATCGAACGCGGCGAGACGAAATATACCGCCGTGGACGGCATTCCGGAGCTGAAGGCGGCCATCGCCGAGAAGTTCAGGCGCGACAACGGTCTGGACTATTCCGCGCCGCAGATCATCGTTTCCACCGGCGGCAAGCAGGTGCTGTTCAACGCCCTGCTGGCCACCATCAACCCCGGCGACGAGGTCATCATCCCCGCGCCCTACTGGGTGAGCTATCCGGACATGGTGCTGCTGGCCGGCGGCAAGCCGGTGATCGTGGAAACGCGCGCGGAAGACGATTACAAGGTGCGCCCGGAGGCGCTGGAGGCGGCGATCACGGACAAGACCAAATGGCTGATCTTCAACTCGCCGTCGAACCCTTCCGGCGCCGCCTATTCGGCGGAGGAGCTGAAGGCGCTCACCGACGTGCTGAAGCGTCACGAGCACGTGTGGATCATGTCCGACGACATGTATGAGCATCTGGTGTATGACGACTTCGTCTTCGCCACCCCGGCGCAGGTGGAGCCGGCGCTTTATGACCGCACGCTGACGGTGAACGGCGTGTCCAAGGCCTATGCCATGACCGGCTGGCGCATCGGCTACGCCGGCGGCCCCGAGCAGCTGGTGCGGGCCATGACGAAGCTGCAATCGCAGAGCACGTCCAACCCCTGCTCCATCTCGCAATGGGCGGCGGTGGAGGCGCTGTCCGGCCCGCAGGATTTCATCGACGAGGCGCGGAAAGTGTATCAGGCGCGCCGCGACCTGGTGGTGGACATGCTGAACGCCGCGGAGGGCATCACCTGCCACAAGCCGGAAGGCGCGTTCTATGTCTATCCGAGCATCGCCGGCGTCATCGGCAAGACAACGCCGGAGGGCAAGGTGATCGAGACGGACGAGGATTTCGTCACCGCGCTGCTGGAGGCCGAG
>JALVFB010000218.1 GCA_027030295.1 Hyphomicrobiales bacterium | reverse complement strand
CCTGTTCGGCGATCAGCGGCAGCAACAGCAGGAAGATGGCGATGAACACGCCGATGCAGGCCAGCAGGATGAGCGTGGTCGCCAGCCAGCGCGGCATTCCCAAACGCTCCAGCGCGTCGGCCACCGGGTCGAGGAAATAGGCCAGCGCCATGCCCATGACGAAGGGCGTGAGCACCTGGCCCAACAGCCACATGCCCAGCACCAGCAGGGCCAGCAGCCCCAGCCAGAAGGCGATCTGCCATTTCAACGGCATGGATGCATCCGCCCGCTCCGGAAAAACCGTTGCCCCCATATGCCCGCGCGCGGGCCGTGTTTCAACCGCCGGTGACGTTCATGGTGCGCGGCATCCGTCCGCGCACTTCGCCGGAGCCGATGGCGAATTCGTGCCCGCGCGGCTTGTGCGCCACCGCGGCGCGGATGGCCTTCTCAAGCGCCGCGTCCGCCGTCTCCGGCGGCGTTTCGCGCACCACGGCGCGAAGATCCGCGTCCTCGTTCTGGCCCAGGCACAGATAGAGCTTGCCGGTGGCGGTGAGACGCACGCGGTTGCAGGTATCGCAGAAATGCGCCGACAGCGGGGTGATGAAGCCCAGCCGCCCCCCGGTTTCCCGCACCCGCCAATAGCGCGACGGGCCGCCGGTGTCGTAATCCTCGCGCTCCAGCCGCCAGCCCAGCTCCTCCTCCAGCCGCCGCCGCACTTCCGACAGCGGCAGATACTGACAGGCGCGGTCTTCCTCCACCTCTCCCATGGGCATGGTTTCGATGAGGCTGATGTCGAAACCGCGTGCGTGCGCCCAGCGGATGATGTCCGGGATCTCCCCGCCGTTGACGTTCTTCACCGCCACGGTGTTGATCTTCACGTGCAGGCCGGCCGCCCGCGCCGCCTCCAGCCCGGCCAGCACCTTGTTCAGGTCGCCGCGGCGGGTGACGTGGCGGAACTTTTCCGCATCCAGCGTGTCCAGCGAGACGTTGACGCGGCGCACGCCGAGGCCGGCCAGCTCGCGCGCATGCCGGGCCAGTTGCGAGCCGTTGGTGGTGAGCGTCAGCTCGCGCAAGTCTCCGGCGTGCAGGTGGCGCGCCAGACGACGCAGCAGCCACATGATGTTGCGCCGCACCAGCGGCTCGCCGCCGGTCAGCCTGATCTTGCGCACGCCCAGGCGAACGAAGACGCTGGCGACACGATCGATTTCCTCCAGCGTGAGAATTTCGCGTTTTGGCAGGAACACCGGTTGCTCGGCCATGCAATAGCGGCAGCGAAAGTCGCAACGGTCGGTGACGGAAATGCGCAAATAGGTGATGGCGCGTCCGAACGGATCCGCCAGCGCGCCGGAAGCGGCGATGTTTTCGCCGGCGTTGCGCGTGTTCTCGCCCGGCGCGTCGTTCACGGTGATGCGGGTGCGCGTGTCCATGCCGGCAGATTGACCCGGCCGCACATGGGGGTCAAGAGCGCCGCGGCAGGATTTTCCACCCGCGGGCCGCCCCGGTAGGTCTTCCGGCGTTTTCGTGCTATGATGCATGCGTGCGGAAAACGACAATGACAACCGCAGGATATGGAGGAAACGCCATGAAGGTCCGGGACATTCTCGCCCGCAAGGGGCGCGTGGTCAAAACCATCTCTCCCCGATCCGCCCTCAGGGATGCGGCCGCCTTGCTGCAGACGCATCGGATCGGCGCGCTGGTGGTGGTGGACGCCGAAAAACCCGTCGGCATCATTTCCGAACGCGACATCGTGAACGCCATCGCCAACAGGGGCGCGGAGGCCATCGACAAGCCCGTTTCCGCCTTCATGAGCCGGGACATGATCACCTGCGCCCTGGATGATTCCACCGATGAGCTCATGGAAATCATGACCGAAAAACGGGTGCGCCACCTGCCGGTGCTGGAAGACGGGCGGCTGGCGGGGCTGGTTTCCATCGGCGACGTCGTGAAACAGCGCATCGAGGAAATTTCCTTCGAGGCCGAACAGATGAAGATGTTCATCGCGTCCTGATCGCCCCGGCCGGGCCGCGGTGTTCCACATTGCGACACCGCCGCAAGCCGCTGGCAAGAGCGCGCAAGGCGCAAATTAACCATAATCGCCGAGACTTCCCGCATTGGAAGAGGCCGGCATTCCGCCAGCCTGCAGATCGTGGGAAGTCTGGTATGCGTGTGTTTGGAATGTCGCGTGTCTTGCCGCTGCTGTTGCCGCTGGCCGTGGCGGGATGTTTCGGAACCGCCTGGGAAAACACGCCGCCACAAGCCGGGCCGGAAGGCGTGGCGCCGGTGAAGACCGGCTCCATCTCCGCCGCGCCGGCGCGCAATGCCGATGGCGCGGTGCCGCCGTTCGCCACCTCCGGCGTGCCGGCGGCCTATGAGTTCCGCCGCGGCTATCGCGTGGGGGCCGGTGACAAGCTGGCCATCCGGGTGATGGGGCAGCAGGAACTGACCGGCGTTTATGTGGTGGATCCGGACGGCAACATCTCCATGCCGCTCATCCGCACGGTGCCGGTGGCGGGGCTGAGCCTGCAGGAGGTGGAAGACACCATCACCCGT
>JALVFB010000217.1 GCA_027030295.1 Hyphomicrobiales bacterium | reverse complement strand
TGAGCAGCCCCAGCGTGCCGGAACCGGCCAGCGTGCCGATGCTCATGCGTTCGTCATAGCCACGTTTCGCCAGCTCCGGCAGGGTCATGCGGCCGATGGTGGCGGCGGTGGCGGCGGACGATCCGGACACGGCGGCGAAGATGGCGCAGCCCAGGATGTTCACATGCAGCAACCCGCCGGGCAGCCGGGCCAGCCACGGGGTGAGGCCACGAAACATGTCTTCCGCCAGCCGCGTGCGGAACAGGATCTCGCCCATCCACACGAACATGGGCAGCGCCGCCAGCGCCCAGGAATTGGACGCGCCCCAGATGGTGGTGGCCATGGCCTGGCCCACCGGGGCGGAAGTGAACCACGCCAGCGCCGCCGTGCCCACGCCCATGAGCGCGAAGGCCACCCAAACGCCCGCGCCCAGCAGCGCGAACAGCAAAACGAGCAGCACCAGTCCCGATGTCAATGGCCCCGACATGCCCTACTCCACCGCCGCCAGATCGTTTTCCGCCGCGCCTGTCGCTTCCGCCCGCTCGTAGGATGGAGGCCGACCTCGCAACACCATGAGGAGGTCGTCGGCGATGGCAATGGCGAACACCACGATGCCGAGGAGCATCGCCGCCTGCGGGATCCACAGCGGAATGGCGACAATGCCGTAGGACACCTCGCCGAAGGCGTGGGAATCCACCACCATCAGCCACACGTTCCAGCCGAAGAAGACGGTCAGCCCCAGCGCCACGGCCAGCGAGAACACCTCCGCCAGCCGCCGCAAGGACGCGGGCAGGCGCGAGAGCAGCAGGTTCACGCGAATGTGCGCACCATGGCGGAAGGCATGGGCCAGGGCGAGAAAACTCGCCGCCGCCAGCAGGAAACCGGCGATTTCCGCCACGGAAGGAATCATCAGGCCGAAACGCTGGCCCAGCAGCAGGTGCGCCGCGTTGTCGATGAGCCTGAGCGTTATCTGCGCCGCCACCAGGGCGCAGATGGCGATGAGCATCGCCGCCGCCGCCATGCCGGAAGCGTCATAGAGCCGGTTCAACCACCGCCGCATGCCTCGTTCTCTCCCCTTCATGTATCCCCTCACGTCATTCCCGCGAAAGCGGGAATCCATCACTGACGCAATGGCCCGAATGGATCCCCGCTTTCGCGGGGATGACGGAAAGAAACAACGCGCACATGAGCCTCTCGGATTGTCCTTCCCGACAACTGTTTGCAGTTTCAGCCCTTTTCTTCACCTGCCCCGATTCTTCGACACCAGTGCGGGCTTGCCTGTCCCCGGGCTTACTCCGGAGATCCCGGAAATCCGGGCTGCCCCCTGCCTCTCCCCGTCATGCCCGGGCTTGTCCCGGGCATCCAGGGCAAAGAACGTCAGCGTGTGGTATTGCACGCAACACAAGCCGGAGACCCCTGTGCGTAACGCCCTGGATTGCCGGCACAAGGCCGGCAATGACGAACGATGATTACTCCTTTCGTCATCTCCGCCGGCAAGACGGCTTTGCTCGTTGGTCATGAAAAACGCGGAAGTTCGCCCCCACGGAAGAACGGACGCCCGCCCCGCATGAGGCGGGCATCCACGAGAGTGTTCACGCCTTCACTTGCCACCCTTGAGCTTCTCGTAGGCGTCGAGAATGGCCTTGCCGTCGGCGCCGGCCTTCTTCAGCCAGTCCTCGGTCATCTTCTTGCCGATCTCCTTCAGTCCCTTCATCAGCTCCGGCGTCGGCGTGACGATCTTCATGCCGTGCTCCTTGAGCACCGCGATCTTCTGCGCGGTTTCCTGCTTCGACATCTCCCAGCCGCGCTTTTCCGCCTTCTTCGCCGCCAACAAGACCTGCTCCTGCACGCCCTTGGGCAGCCTGGCGAAGGCCCTGGCGTTCACGATCACCATGTTCTTCGGCAGCCACGCCTGCGTGTGATGGAAATATTTCACGAAGTCCCAGGCCTTGGTGTTGGCGCCCGTGGAGGGCGAGGTGATCATGGCCTCCACCCGGCCGGTGGAAAAGGCGGTGGGAATGTCCGGCACCTCCACCTGCGTCGGCACGGCACCGGCCAGCTTCGCCAGCGTTTCCGTCGCCGCGTTGTAGGCCCGCATCTTCAGGCCCTTCATGTCGGCCAGAGACCTGATCTCCTTGTTGGCATAGATGCCCTGCGGCGGCCATGGCACGGCAAACAGCAGCTTCAGCCCCTGTTTCGCCAGCTTCTTCTCGATCACCGGGCGCGAGGCGGCCCACAGCTTTTCGGCTTCGTCATAATTGGTGGCGAGGAACGGGATGGAATCCACCGCGAACACCGGGTCCTCGTTGGCCAGCCGCGACATCAGCACCTCGCCAATGGGCACCAGGCCACGCCGCACCGCGTTCTTGATCTCCGGGTGCTTGATGAGCGAACCGGCGGAATGCACCACGATCTTCAGCTGGCCATTGGTGGCCTGCTCCACGTCTTTCGCGAACTCGCGGATGTTCACCGTGTGAAAGGTCTTGTCGCCGTAGGGCGTGGGCATGTCCCACTTGGTGGCGGCGGCGGCGATGGTGGCCGTCAGCGCCA
>JALVFB010000216.1 GCA_027030295.1 Hyphomicrobiales bacterium | reverse complement strand
ACAGCCCTCACTTGCGTGGACAAGACGCCGCTTGCGCGCGCACGATGCTTGCGGCAGGTTGAGTCCCGGCGGCAAGATGCAATGGGCACGCTACGCGATACAATGCCGTTATTCCATTCGTCACCCCGGCGAAAGCCGGGGTCTCGGGCCGCAAGCACATGCGTTTATGGCCTGAGATGCCGGCTTTCGCCGGCATGACGAGGTGGCGTCGTGTGGCGTGCAATGGGATGCCCATGCGCTTTTCCGATGCATTCCTCGACGAAATTCGCGCCCGCCTGCCCATCTCGCAGGTGGTGGGGCGGCACGTGCACTGGGATCGCAAGCGCTCGCACCCTTCACGCGGCGACTATTGGGCCTGCTGCCCGTTCCATCACGAGAAGACGCCGTCGTTTCACGTGGACGACCGCAAGGGCTACTACTACTGCTTCGGCTGCCACGCGAAGGGGGATCATTTCCGCTTTCTGGTGGAGAAGGAGGGGCTGAGCTTCACGGAAGCGGTGGCGCGGCTGGCGGAAGAGGCGGGGCTGGAGCTGCCAAAGCCCGATCCAAGGGAGACGGAGCGGCAGGAACGGCGGCTGGGCCTGATGGAGGTGCTGGAGGAGGCGGCAAGTTTCTACCAGAAACAGTTTCTCGATCCTGCCAACGCAGAGGCGCGCGCCTACGCCGAACAACGCGGCCTGCGGCTGGAGACGATCTCCACCTTCCGCATCGGCTTCGCGCCGGATGCGCGTGACGCCTTGCTGAAACACTTCCGGCGCAAGGGTGTCTCCGAAGAGCTGCTGGCGGAAGCAGGGCTGATCGCCGTGCCGGAGGACGGCGGCAAGCCATATGATCGTTTCCGCCACCGGCTGATGTTTCCCATCCGCGACGCGCGCGGACGCGTCATCGCCTTCGGCGGGCGGGCGCTGGGCGAGGCGCGGGCGAAATATCTCAACTCGCCGGAAACGCCGGTGTTTCACAAGTCGAACGTGCTGTTCAACCTGGACCTGGCGCGCAAGCCGGCCTTCGAGCGCGGCGAGGTGATCGCCGTGGAAGGCTACATGGACGTGATCGCGCTGCATCAGGCGGGCATTCATCATGTGGTGGCGCCGCTGGGCACGGCGCTGACCGAATCGCAGCTGGCAATGCTCTGGCGCATGGCGGCGCAGCCGGTGATGTGTTTCGACGGCGATATGGCCGGGCGCAAGGCGGCCTGGCGGGCGCTGGAGACGGCTCTGCCGCATCTCAAGCCCGGGCATTCACTGCGGTTCGCCTTCCTGCCGGAGGGGATGGACCCGGATGACATGGTGCGCACGGAAGGCGGGGCGGCCTTTCTGGCGGTGGTGGAGCAGGCCGAGGCGCTCATCGATTTTCTGTTCCGCCATGCCACTGAGGGCCGGCGGCTGAAAACGCCGGAGGAGAAGGCGGCGCTGGAGGCGGACGTGGAGGCGCTGGCCGGGCGCATTCAGGACGCAAGGGTGCGCCAGCATTACCTGATGGAACTGCGTGACCGGTTGCGCGCGCTGTTCGGGCGCGGCGGCGGGCACGGATCGTCTCGCCGCTGGCCTGCCCGACCGGCAGCACGGAACCGAGAGTGGCCATCGCGGTTCGCGCCGCCGCCGTCGGCGCGGTTGAAGCAACATGCGCATGGGGTGGAGAGCCTCGGCCCCCTGGCGGAGCAGGATGTGCTGCGGGCGCTGCTGCTGCGCCCGGCGCTGATCGCCGATACGGCCGAGGCGCTGGCGGACTTTCCGTTTTCAAGCCGGGCGCTTGACTCGCTGGCGCAGGCGATATTACACATCTGCCACGCTGCGGATGGTGGTGGCTCCGCACCGCTTGAAACAGAGGACCTGCTTGCCCATCTGCAAGATGGCGACAGAAAGACGGCGCGGCGGCTGCTTGCCCAAGGCGGCAGGCGGCGGTTGTCGTCGTTTCTGAAGCCGGATGTGGATGAGGCCGTGCGCGGGCTGGTGGCACGGCTGGAGGAGATGCATCGCGAGCGCATGTTGCGCCGCGAACTGGCGCTGGCGGAAGCCGCCTGGCGCGAGGAGCAGTCGGAAGAGGCGTTGGCGCGGTTGCAGCAGGTGCGCGGAGAGCTGGACGCCCTGTTGCTGGCGGGCGAGGAAGACGGCTGAGGAAGAGGTGACTTTCATTCGTTAGTCCATTTGGAGATGGCCAGACCCGGCGCAACCGGCCCCGGAACGGGCAAGAGCAGATGGCGGAGAAAACGCGCTTGCGGCTGGCGACCATCCGGCAAATCGACGTGACCTCATGGTGAAGGAGTGGTTAACCCTTCCGGCGTAAATTGACGGCACGACCGGCCGAATCGGCGCCGGAAAGAGGACAGCCTCCAAAACACGCGCATGCGCCGAAGAGCGGGCATGCGCCTTTGGCATGTGAAAAGCGCAACAAGCGGGATCGGGATGATGGCTGGCAAGGCGAACAAGGCAGCGACGGGCGCCGCGACGGAGGAAGCCGACCGTCCGGTGCTGGACATGAACGACGCCGCGGTGAAGAAGATGATCCGCGTGGCGAAAAAGCGCGGCTATGTGACGCTGGACGAGCTGAACGAGGTGCTGCCGTCGGAGGAAGTCTCGCCGGAGCAGATCGAGGACACCATGGCGATGCTGGCGGACATGGGCATCACCGTGGTGGAGGGCGAGGAAGACGTGGAGGACACCACGCTCCAGGTGAGCGGCAGCAAGGAGCTGGAGAAGAAAAAAAGCTCTGCCTCCTCTTCCGTGGTGGAGCGGACGGACGACCCGGTGCGCATGTATCTGCGCGACATGGGGTCGGTGGAGCTGCTTTCGCGCGAAGGCGAGATCGCGATCGCCAAGCGCATCGAGGCCGGGCGCGAGGCCATGATCCAGGGCCTGTGCGAAAGCCCGCTGACCTTTCAGGCCATCATCCTGTGGCGCGAGGAGCTGAACGACGGCAAGATCAATCTGCGCGACATCGTGGACCTGGAAGCCATGTATAATGCGCAAACGCCGGAAGCGCTGGAGGAAGGCCAGGCGCCGGAAGAGACGGAGGAGGACGAGGATTTCGATGACGAGGGTGCGCCCTCCATGGCCAGGATGGAGGAGGAGCTGAAGCCCCGCATCATCGAGATGCTCGACCAGATCTTCAGGAATTACAAGTCTTTGCGCAAGCTCCAGGAGCAGGAGATCGGCGAGGGCAAAAGACTTTCCGATTCGCAGGCGCGGCGGGCCAAGACCCTGCGCAACAAGATCGTGGCCGACGTGAAAGCCCTGCACCTGAACAACGCGCGCATCGAGGCGCTGCTGAAACATCACTATGATCTGAGCCGCAAGCTCAACTCGCTGGAGGGGCAGTTGCTGCGGCTGGCCGAGAGCCACGGCATCGCGCGCAGCGAGTTCCTGGAGAAGTATCGGGGGTACGAGCTGGATCCCGCATGGCTTAACAACGTCAGCAAGCTGTCCTCGCCGGCGTGGAAGTCGTTCCTGGGCGACAGGGAGACGATTCAGCGCATCCGCGCGGAAATTCACGAGATCGCCTCGGCCATTGGTCTTCCCATCGCCGACTTCCGCGCCATCGTGCAGCGCATCCAGAAAGGCGAGCGCGAGGCGGAGCAGGCGAAGAAGGAGATGGTGGAGGCCAACCTGCGGCTGGTGATCTCGATCGCCAAGAAATACACCAACCGGGGGCTTCAGTTCCTCGACCTCATCCAGGAGGGCAACATCGGGCTCATGAAGGCGGTGGACAAGTTCGAATATCGCCGCGGCTACAAGTTCTCCACCTATGCCACGTGGTGGATTCGCCAGGCGATCACCCGCTCCATCGCCGATCAGGCGCGCACCATCCGCATTCCGGTGCACATGATCGAGACCATCAACAAGATCGTGCGGGCGCAGCGCCAGATCATGCACGAGATCGGGCGCGAACCGACGCCGGAGGAAATCGCCGAGCGGCTGTCCATGCCGCTTGAGAAGGTGCGCAAGGTGATGAAGATCGCCAAGGAGCCGATTTCGCTGGAGACGCCGGTGGGGGATGAGGAGGACAGCTCGCTTGGCGACTTCATCGAGGACAAGAACGCCATCCTGCCCATCGACGCGGCGATCCAGGCCAACCTGCGCGAAACGACGACGCGGGTGCTGGCCTCGCTGACCCCGCGCGAGGAGCGGGTGCTGCGCATGCGCTTCGGCATCGGCATGAACACCGATCACACGCTGGAGGAGGTGGGCCAGCAGTTCAACGTCACCCGCGAGCGCATCCGCCAGATCGAGGCCAAGGCCTTGCGCAAGCTCAAGCACCCCACCCGCTCGCGCAAGCTGCGCAGCTTCCTGGGGGATTGACCAGTTTCCCTGAAAATGCCGCAAATTCTGGTATGGTTGACGGCGAATCGCGCGCGAACGGCGCGCGCTATGCCAAGGGGAAGAACGATATGCGCAAGACGGGGATGATTCTGCTCGCCGGCGCGATGCTCGCGGCCGGCACGAATGCGGCACAGGCGGCGCGCGACTGCGGCCACACGGGCGCCGGGTTTCAGCAATGGCTGGCGCGCTTCAAGCAGCAGGCGGTGGCCCGCGGCATTCCGCGGCGGGTGGTGGAAAATGCGTTGGGCGGCGTGCGATACAGCAACTACGTCATCAAGCTGGATCGCAATCAGCATTCGTTCAAGCTGTCCTTCGACAGATTCTGGCGCCTGAGGGTGAACAACGCCCTCATTCGCAAGGGCTGCCGGATGATGAAGAAATACAATCGCACCTTTTCCGCCATCGAACGTCGCTTCGGCGTGCCGCGCGAGATCATCACCGCCATCTGGGGGCTGGAAACGGGCTATGGGCGCAATTCCGGCCGCATGCCGGTGTTCCGTTCGCTGGCCACGCTGGCCTATGACTGCCGGCGCGCGGATTTCTTCCGCAACGAGCTGATGAGCGCGTTGAAAATCGTGGCGCGCGGCGACATGGCTCCGCGGCAGATGAAGGGGGCGTGGGCCGGCGAGATCGGTCAGACGCAATTCCTGGCGTCGAAATATCTGCAATACGCGGTGGACTTCAACGGCGACGGACGCCGCGACCTCATTCATTCGGTGCCGGATGTGCTGGCCACCACCGCCAACTTCCTGCGCGCGCACGGCTGGCGGCGCGGGGCGGGGTGGAATCCGGGCGAGCCGAACTACCGGGTCATCAAGGAATGGAACCGGGCCACGGTCTATCAGAAGACCATCAGCAAGATGGCCAACATGCTGCGCAAGTGCCGCTGAACAAGACCGGCGGGCCGGTGATTGGCCGGTCCGCCCGCCTCGTGCGGCATCACAGGGCGGCGCTGGCGCGGGCCGCGTCGTGAAGGTCGGTCACGTTGTCGTTTTGCCGCCGCCAGTGGCGCAGGATGGTGGCGGAAAGTTCTTCCGCGGGCATCGGTTTGCCAAACAGCCAGCCCTGGCCATAGTCGCAGCGGAACTTGCGCAGGATGACCGCCTGTTCGCGCGTTTCCACGCCTTCCACCACCACCGGCAGCTTCAGCGAGCGCGCCATGACCACCAGCGCCCGCAGAATGGAGCGCGCCTCGTGGCTGGTGGATACGGCCTGGGTGAAGGAACGGTCGATCTTGATCTTGTCGAAATCGAATTTCCACAGATAGCTCATGGAGGAATAGCCGGTGCCGAAATCGTCCAGCACCACGCTGGCGCCGCGCTTGCGCACCGCGCGCAGTTGATCGCGCACCTTGCTCCAGTCCTGCATCATGATGCTTTCCGTCACCTCCAGCTCCAGCCGTTCCGGTTTCAGGCCGGAGGTTTCCAGCGCCTTCCAGACGGTGGAGGGCAGGCGTCCCGATTCGAACTGCGCCGGCGAGAGATTGACCGACACCTTCAGGTTGTCCGGCCAGCGTGAAGCGATGTTGCACGCTTCGGAGAGCACGTAGGCGCCTATTTCGTCCATCAGGTTCAGCCGCTCCGCGATGGGAATGAACACCGCCGGCGAGATGGGCGTGCCGTCGTCGTCGTCCATGCGCAGCAACACCTCGAAGCCATGCAGTGTTTCATCCTGCAGCCGCACGATGGGCTGGAAGTGCAGGGTGAAGTAGTGTGCGCAGTTGCGTGCGGCCTTGCGGAGCAGGCGCTCCAGGTGCGCTATTTCATTGAATTCCTTGTCCATCTCCGCGTCATAGATGCGCAGGGCGTTGCCGCCGGCTTCGTGCGCGGCCTCGCGCATGAGGGTCGCCTGTCGCAAGATCTCGGAACGCTCCTGCGCCGGCGTGGGGTGGAAGGTCACGCCAATGGAGATGCTCAGGAGAAGGGATTTGCCGCGCCAATAGACGGGGCGTTGGGTTTCCTTCATCAGGGCCTGGCCCAGACGCAGCACCTGTTTCTGATCCGGGCGGGGAACCGGCAGAAGGATGGCGAATTCGTCGCGCTCCAGACAGAATATGTGGCCACCCGTTTCGTGCACCACGCGAGCGAAACGGCCCGCCAGGGTGCGCAGCACGTGTCCGGTGGCCTCGTGTCCCTCGGCGCAGGTTACCTGGCCCAGGTTGTCCACTCCGAACACCATGCAGGCCAGGCCGTCCCTTCCATCCTTGTCGTCGTTTTCCGCGAACAACAGTTTGTCGAGGTGCTGCTCGAAGGCATTCTGGTTCGGCAGGCCGGTCACCTCGTCGTAATCGCGCATGTAGTGGATATGCGCCGCCGCGTTGCTGCGCAACTGGCGGTATAGAAACAGCGACAACAGCAGGACAATGATGATGGCGGCCAGCGCGGCATAGGAAATATGTCGCAACGCTTCCGCCAACTCCCGGCGCAGCGTATTCTTGTTGACAACCGCGGTGAGGCGCCCCAGCACCTTGCCCTGCTCATCCTGCAGCGGCACCTGCACCCGCACCAGCCCGGGATCCGTGTCCGATACGGCGCCCTGCGCGCCGGCCACGATCACCATCGTCGCCAGTTTGCCGTAAGGCGAATTGAAGGTATTGCGCGCATACATGCGCACATGTCCGAGTGGTTCCGCGCGGCTGTGCAGGCGGAAGGCCTCGATGCCATACATTTCCGCCTCGCGCCGCAGATCGGCCACCACCTCGTCCGGCAGGGGGCGGCGTCCGACAGACCGGATCACCTCCGGATGCCGACGCACGATCTGCTGCGCCCAGTCCTGCAACTGTTCGCGCGCCACCAGGCGCACCACACGGTCGATGCCCTGGCGGGTGAAATCGCCACCGTTGGCCAGGAGAAGCACCAGCGCGAAAGCCATGGCGGCCAGAACCAGGTGCCAGAAACCATATCGTGTCTTCAGATGATCTTCCATGCTTCCCGCCTGACCAAAATCGCAGGCCGCCTCCCGGGATGGGTGTGAAACATTCATCAAAGCGCTCCTTCCCGTGCGCCCGCATCCGCGCCCGGGTTTCAAGCGCCCTTCCCGTATCCAGACCTATCAACAGAGATTGAAGAAGCCGTAAACATGACGTTCAGGATAGGTTGAAAATAGGCAAGAATTCTTTGGAGGCACAATTGGCGTGGTAAAATAATGCACTATATTTAGGAAAATCGTCAATTGCAACCGTCCTAAACGTGCAGTTTCAGAGTTATCCTTGCAGCTGGTCTGTTAAAGGCAAAATCATCCCCCCGCCACGGCCTCGCGCATGGCCTTTTGCACTTTCTCGAAGGCGCGCATCTCGATCTGGCGGATGCGTTCGCGCGAGACGCCGAATTCCTTCGACAGTTCTTCCAGCGTCAGCGGCGGTTCGCGCAGGCGGCGGGCCTCGAAAATGCGCCTTTCGCGGTCGTTGAGCTGCTCCATGGCCTGGCGCAGCAGGCGCATGCGCATTTCGAACTCCTCGCGCTCGGCCAGCTCCTCTTCCTGGTTCTGCTCCTCGTCCACCAGCCAGTCCTGCCACTCGCCGCTGTCCTCGTCGGCGCGCAGCGGGGCGTTGAGCGAGGCGTCGCCGGCCAGCCGCCGGTTCATGTTGATGACGTCCTCTTCCGGCACGCCCAGGCGCTCGGCGATTTCCTTCACCTGTTCCGGCTTCATGTCGCCGGATTCCAGCGCGTTGATCTGGCTCTTCATCTTGCGCAGGTTGAAGAACAGCTTCTTCTGCGCGGCGGTGGTGCCGATCTTCACCAGCGACCAGGAGCGCAGGATGTATTCCTGAATGGCGGCCTTGATCCACCACATGGCGTAGGTGGCCAGCCGATAGCCCTTGTCCGGCTCGAAGCGTTTCACCGCCTGCATCAGCCCGACGTTGCCTTCCGAGATGATCTCCGGCATCGGCAGGCCATAGCCGCGGTAGCCCATGGCGATGCGCGCCACCAGGCGCAGGTGGGAAGTGATGAGCTTGTGCGCCGCCTCCACGTCGGCATGCTCGCGCCAGCGCTTGGCCAGCATGTATTCCTCCTCCGCCGAGAGAATGGGAAACTGGCGGATTTTCTGAAGGTAGGCGCTCAAGCCCCCCTCGTCGGTGGGCGCGGGCAGGGTCTGGCCGGTGATTTTCGGCGTTGGAAGATCCACCTTGCCGGCGGTTTTCCGCTCCAGACTGCGGGCGCGCTCGCGTGCCTGTTCGGCGGTGATGTGGCCTTCCCTGCCGGCATTTCCCGTTTCTTCGGCGTCCTGGTCGCCGGATTCCGGCGCGGGGCGCAGGTCCACCGGCGCGATGGTCGTGTCCTGTTGCTTGTCCTTTTCGGCGGCCATCGGAATTTCCCGGATGGGTGGTTATGAATCGGGCGGGCATGCACCCACGACATTTGCGCATACTCGACGACATGGCGCAATGGCCATCGTGTTCGCGCACAAATCGGAAACGTGCGCGCATTATAAAGGCGCTGGAATAAACGGCAATGCATCGATCCGGTTGCAACCGGGCGCATGGGCCTGCCTTTCGAGATTCCGCCTCCGGTGTCTGGCGCAGTCCCGAAGAAGTCAATATCCTGCATCCGGAAGCCCGTGATTACGCCAGATGCATGCGATGGAATGCGAAATACGCTGAAAATCCCCTTCCTCCTCCTGCTGCTGGCGCTGGCCGCCTGCGGGGCAGGGGGCGGCGAAACCCGCAAGGATATCTTCAACGTCTTCGGCACGGTGGTGGAGGTCACCATCCGCGATGCGGACGAGGCAACCGCCAGCGCCGCCGTCGGTGAAATTCGCGCCGCCTTCGCCCGCATGCATCGCGACTGGCATGCCTGGAAGCCCGGGGAGCTGAGCCGCCTCAACGCCGCCTTCGCGCAAGGCCGCGCCATGAAGGTTTCGCCCTTCCTGCTGCCGCTCATCCGCCAGGCGAAACGTTACGAGGAGATGTCCGACGGCCTGTTCAACCCCGCCATCGGTCGCATTCTGGAGCTTTGGGGGTTTCACGCCGACGAGCCGCCGAAGGGAACCCGTCCGCCGCTGGAGAAGATCAGGCGAGTTGCCGCCATGCATCCCTCCATGAGGGACGTGGTCATCCGGGGCGACGTGGTGTCGAGCGCCAACCCCGCCGTGGCGCTGGATTTCGGCGGCTTCGCCAAGGGCGAGGCGGTGGACAGGGCCATGAAGATCCTGAAGCGCCACGGCATAAGGAACGCCATCGTCAACGCCGGCGGCGACCTGAACGTCATCGGCCGCCATGGCGACCGCCCCTGGCGCGCCGGCATCCGCCACCCGAAGCATT
>JALVFB010000215.1 GCA_027030295.1 Hyphomicrobiales bacterium | reverse complement strand
CCTCAATATGTCGTCGCGCCGGCGCAGAGCCGCGATTTCTATTACGGAATGCTGTCGCGCGCCCGCAGGGCCGCCCCAAGGGCGCGCGACGCCGAATCCCTGTCAGTCTCTCGTCATTCCGGCGAAAGCCGGAATCTCGTGCCACAAACACATGAGTCAACAGCCCGACCCCCCCCCGGCCTCCGCCGGGGTGACGGTGGGCGGCTACCCCTGCTGCTCCGGCACCTGCAGCACCAGACCCTCCATGTCCGCCGTCACCTTGATCTGGCACGACAGTCGCGAATTTTCCCGCACGTCGAAGGCGAAGTCGAGCATGTCCTCCTCCGCCTCGCTGCGCTCGAACAGCGAGGCCATTTTCTCCTTCCACGCCGGATCCACGTAGACGTGGCAGGTTGCGCAGGCGCAGGCGCCGCCGCAGTCGGCCTCGATTCCCGGCACCATGTTGCGCACCGCCACCTCCATCAGGGTCATGCCCTCTTCCGCCTCCACCTCGTGGCGCTTGCCCTCCGGATCGACGAAGACGATCTTCACCATGTCGCCCATTCCCTTCGCGTGAGTCCGTTGCGCGGGCCGGCCGCGCCAGCCCATCCGTTTCGCGAAGGGCTATGAGGGAAGGCCGTGAACTTGTCAAATGCCCGCGCCCGGCGTTTCCCGGCCTGCGACGGCGCGGAGTTTCCATCTGCACATCCCTCCCGCAAGGATGAATGAAGCCCAACGCCCGACATGCGGCCTCGCCATTCCGGCGAAATCCGGAATTCCGAGTCACAAACCATGAGTCGATGGCCCGTGACCCCGGCTTTCGCCGGGTGATACCAGGATGCATTAAGAGCCGCCCACCACCCCGCGCCCCCACCCAACCCCCAAATTATGAAAACCAAGGGCTTGGGTGGGGGCGCGGGGTGGTTTTACCGGTCAGCCTTTGTGCAACATGGTATGACCAATAGTCTCCTGAACGGGAGAGTGGAAAAATCAGCCGAGCAATTCCTTCCACCGGCGGCAGGCATCCTTCAGCACCGCAAGCTGCTCGTCCAGCTCCGCCCGCGCGGCCTTCACATCCGCCTCGTCGCCGCCCGCTTCCAGCATCTTCTCCAGCCACTCCGCCGCCTCCGCCAGCGGAAAGGCGCCGATGGCCCGTGCCGACCCCTTCAGCCGGTGCAACGCCCGGCGCTCCTGTTCCGCATCGGAGGCATTCGGCGCGAAGCCTCGCAATTCGGCGCAGAAGCTGTCCAGCAGTTCCTCCGTCAGCGCCGGCTCGCCCATGGTGTAGCGCTCCAGGTGACCGAAATCGATGAAATCGGCCAGCGGCGCATGCGGCTGCTTCCGTCGTCTGTCCTTCGCTGCCGTGCTCATGATGCACCTCGCCGAAACCGGTTTTCACATGCTTCCATTTCACCACAGGTCCATGAACGGAAGGTGAAGCCGGCTGTCATGAAATTGCCAGTTTCCCGCCCGAACATGCGCGACGCGGAATGGCCGCCCCCGGAAAAGCCGCAGGTTCGGCGCGAGCGCATTAACCAATGGTTCAATTCTGTTCCCACAAGCGCGCGAAACGGCGTTAAAATCCATATCGAATTTGAAGAATTGCCGGTTCTGCCACTTACCGTCGGAAATGGTGCCGGCGGCATTCGACGCGCCCGCATCGTGGCGCTCCGCGCATGGCCGGCCGAAGGGCGGTGATCGTCAGTCAATGAGGCAGTCAGGGTAACAACATGGCGCAGGCAACCACCAAACGGAAACAGGCTCCCGCCGAAGCGGCGGCCCCCACGCCACGGGAACCTTCCATCGAGCCGGGCGCGGCCAACCAGAACGACGCCGTGACCGCGACCATGCTGGCGCGGCTGCATCAGCGTCCGTCACCCGCGCCACTGGCCATCGCCTTTGCCGCATCGGTCATCTGGACGGTGCTCTCCGCCATCATTTATCTGCCGGGCCTGCTGTCGCTGACCGATCTTACCTCCGCCGAGAGCCTGCGCCAGATCGGCATGGCGCTGGCCTTCTGGCTGCTGCCCGTCACCCTGGCTTTCGCCAGCGCCGCCATGTTCCGCCGCGCCAGCCACCTGCACCGTGTCTCCGAGGCCGTGGCCCACGCCGCCATGCGCATGGGCCAGCACACCAGCCCGGAGGCCGGGCAGATCCAGAACATGGCCGAAACCCTGCGCGCCGAAATGGACGACATGCTGCAACGCATGCAGAAGTCCATCGACCAGACCCGCGAACTGCATCAGGAAGTGCGCCAGGAGCTGGCCAGCGTCGAGCGCACCTTCGGCGACAGCGAAGACCGCGTGCACGCCCTGCTCACCGGCCTGCAGAGCCAGCGCCAGACTCTGGCCGAAATCGGCCAGGCCCTGCAGCAGGAAACCCTGCCCGTGTTGCAGAAGCTGGAGGAAGGCGCCGCCCGGCTGGAGGAAACCGCCGCCGCCACCGCCGGCCGTCTGCGGGGCGTGGACGAACAGATGCGCGGCACCACCGAATCCCTGGCCGCCACCCTGACCGCCGCCGCCGCCCGCGCGGAGGAAACTCTTGCCGGCCTGCAGCAGGAAATCGGCCGGCTG
>JALVFB010000214.1 GCA_027030295.1 Hyphomicrobiales bacterium | reverse complement strand
CACCGCCCTGGACTGCGCCCTGTGGGATCTCGCGGCCCGCCGCCGGCGCGCTCCCGTGTGGACGCTGGCCAACCTCCCCGGCCCGCGACCGCGTGTGACGGCCTGCACCATCTCGCTGGCCACGCCGGAAGGCATGGCGGCGGAAGCGCGTGAACGCGCCGCATATCCCCTGTTGAAACTGAAACTGGGCGGCGCGGCGGAAGAAGACATCGCCCGCCTGCGGGCGGTGCGCGCCGCCCGCCCCGATGCCCGCCTGCTGGTGGACGCCAACGAGGGCTGGCGCGCCCCCGATCTGCCGCGCCTGTTCGCCGCCTGCGCCGAAGCGCGGGTGGAGCTGGTGGAGCAGCCTTTGCCCGCCGCCGAGGATGCCGCACTCGCCATCGTCGAACGCCCCGTGCCCGTCTGCGCCGATGAATCCCTGCGCAATATCGAAGACCTGCCCGCGCTCACCACACGCTATGATGCGGTGAACGTGAAGCTGGACAAGGCCGGCGGCTTCACGCCGGCGCTGGAACTGGCCCGCGCCGCGCGGGAAAGGGGCATGAAAGTCATGATTGGCTGCATGCTGGCTTCTTCCCTGGCCATGGCCCCGGCCTTCCTGCTCGCCCCGCTGGCCGACTGGATCGATCTCGACGGCCCGTTGCTGCTGGCCGAGGATGCCACCCCGCCGATCCGCTACCACGGCGCGCTCATGCAGCCGCCTTCCGCCGGCCTGTGGGGCGCGCCGGCGGCGGACTGACCCGGCGCAACGCGAACCCCAGAACCAGCGCCGCCAGCGTCATCGCCGCCATCGCCAGCCACGCCCGCGCCCCGTGCGCCGCATACAGCCGCCCGCTGGCCCACATCGCCATGGTCATGAACAGGCCCATGCTGACGGCGGAATACATGGCCTGCCCGGTGGCCGCCAGCCGCGCCGGCGCGCGCGTGCGCACATAGGCGACGGCCCCCAGGTGCGCCGCCCCGAAGGTGAGCCCGTGCAGCGCCTGCAAAGCGAACAGCCCCGCCAGCGGCGGATCGAAAGCCATGCCCGCCCAGCGCGCCACACCGGCCGCCGCCGCCAGCATCATCAGCCGCACCGCCCCGATGCGCTCCATCACCGGCCCGGAAAACCAGAACAGCGCCACCTCCGCCAGCACCCCGGTGGCCACCAGCGCCCCGATGACCACGCCGGAATGCCCCAGTCGCTGCCAGTGCAGCGAGGCGAACCCATAGAGGAGCGCATGGGAAGCCTGGATCAGACCCGCCACCAGCAGAAACAACAGAAACGCCCCGGACAACAACGTCCGCCGGCTTCCCCGCCCCGCGACCGCCGCGGCAGCCCTTGCCGGCCCGTCCATCAGCCATTCCGGCTGCAGGGCGATGCTGGCCACCACCAGCCCCTGCGCCGCCACCAGCGCCCACACCAGCATCGCCGCCGGCAGGGCATCCAGCGATATTCCCGCCAGCACCGCCCCCAGGACGAAGGTGAGCGACCCCCACAGCCGCAACCGCCCATAGGCCACGCCCAGCCGCGCCCCTTCCCGCACCGCCACGCTTTCCGTCAACGGCACCAGCGGCGAAAAGAAAAAGGCCGCCATCACCACCCCGGTGAAAATGGCCACCTCGCCGCTGCCCACGCCCAGCCACGCCAGCGCCACCACGGACGCCAGCGCCGAAACCAGCATCACCAGCCGCATCCGCCCGCTGGCGTCCGCCACGTGCGCCACGAGCGGCTGCGCCACCACCCGCGCCAGGCTTTGCCCCGCCTGCACCTGGCCGATGACGGCGTCCGTCAGCCCGCGCGCCGCCAGCCACACCGGCAGCAACGGCATCATCATGCCGATGGCCAGGAACAGCGCGCCATAAAGCGCGCCGATGCGCACCGTGGAAGACGCCGCGCCGGTAGCGCGCAAGCCTTTGCTAACCATTTTCGTCAATACTTCTCTCCGTGCGCCGCGCCGGCATTGCGCTTTTTCGTGGCCGTTCCCGACAACGGCGGCCGGCATGGAAGACGAGCGTGGTGAGTTTGGTGTATAGGACAAGAGGATTGGAGCATGAACCGGCTTGCGCCTGATGATGAAAAATGTAACGGGGCCGAGCGGTCCACGTCTTCCGACAACGAAGAGTTCGATTACGAAGCGCTGGAAGCGGCGGTGATGCAAACCCGGCGCGGCCGCTGGTTTCTGCGGGAATATCTGCGCCGCAACCAGCGCGAGGACAACCGCCGCCTGCTACAGGCCGTGCAGCGGCTGGCCGATGTTTCCGCCCGGAACATGCCCGCTGCCGATCATGCCTCTTCCACCTCTTCCATGCTGGAATCGCTGCGCCTGCTGCTGGCGGATGCGGCCAACCGGCTGGCGGCGCTTCCAACGGCGGCATCCGGCGCCGAACCGGCCCACCCGGATATCGCGGCCAGCCGCCTGGCCCTTCTGCTGGAAGGCACGTCGGCGCGGATGGCGACGGAAGCCGTGACCATCTTGCGCGAGATGTTCTTCCGCATGGCCGAGGTGCTGGACGAACCGCGCCCCCGCGCCATCACACCGGCGGAAGCGACCTTGCACGACGATCCCGCAGAGGCT
>JALVFB010000213.1 GCA_027030295.1 Hyphomicrobiales bacterium | reverse complement strand
GTTCTTTCCTTCTGCCTCTTCGGTGCGATCCAGCAGCCTGCCCGCCGCCGCCTGTTCCGCCGCGCGCTTGCTCGGGCCCTTGCCGGTTTCCTCGCCCAGCCCCGGCACCGCCACCTTCACGGTGAACTCCGGCGCATGATCCGGCCCGCTGCGCGCCACGTTGTGATAGGCCGGCGGCGGCAGCCCACGGGCGGCGGCCCACTCCTGCAACGCCGATTTGGCGTCGCGCGGCGGCTCGGCATGCCGCTCGAACAATGGCTGCCACATGGAGATGATGAAGGATCGCGCCGCTTCAAGCCCCTGGTCGAGATAAATCGCCGCGATGACCGATTCGCAGAGATCCGCCAGCACCTTCTGCGAGGCCTGCACCTGCCGGCGCTCCGCCGTCTTCGCCGTGCGCATCAGCTCGTGCAGGCCCAGCGCGCGCGCCACCTCGGCACAGGTCTCCCGCCGCACCAGCTGATTGAGCCGCCGCGCCAGCAGCCCTTCTCCTTCTTGCGGATAACGGCGAAACAGCTCCTCCGCGATCACCAGCCCCAGCACCCTGTCGCCCAGGAACTCCAGCCGTTCGTAGTCGCGTCCCCCGCGCTGCTCCCCGGAATGGGTGAGCGCCTGAATCAGCAGCTCCGGATTGGCGAAGCGCACGCCCGTGGCCCGCTCGAAACGCCGGGCGATGTCGCCGTGTGGTTCTTCGGTGATATGCATGGCGCGGTCTTCAGGAACCCAGCCAGGTGCCGATGCGGCTCCAGCGGATGTGGGTGATCCATGTCCACGGCAGGAACGGCGATGCCTGTTCATCATGGGAGAAGAAGATGATCTTGGCCTCGCCGACGAGGTTTTCATAGGGCACGTAGCCCACCTGGTCGAGAAAGCGGCTGTCGGTGGAATTGTCGCGGTTGTCGCCCATCATGAAATAGTGCCCCGGCGGCACCACGTATTCCTGCGTATTGTCCGCTGGCGTGTCGCGAAAGATGTCGCGGATGACGTAGCTGCGGCCATTGGGCAGGGTTTCGCGATAGCGGCGGATGTGCATGCCGGCATATGGCCCTTCGGTCACCACCTCGTCCGGCAGGCGTTCGCGCTTCACCTTCCTGCCGTTGATATACAGTTCGCCCTCCTTCACCTGGATGCGGTCGCCCGGCAGGCCGATGAGGCGCTTGATGTAATCGATCTTCGGATTGGTGGGCAGCTTGAACACCACGATGTCGCCACGCTCCGGCTGACTGGCGAAGATGCGCCCCCTGAAGGGCAGGGGGCCGAAATCGAACAGGTCGTTGCCGAACAGCGAGATGTGGAAATCGAAGGAATGCGGCCCGTAGCCATAGGACAGCTTGCTGACGAACAGGTAGTCGCCCACCAGCAGGGTGGGCTTCATGGAGCCGGAGGGGATGTTGTAGGGCTGGAACAGAAAGGTGCGGATGACGAAGGCGATCAGCAGCGCCTCGATGACCAGGCGCACCGTGCTCCACACGCCGCCTTCTTCCCGCCGCCGGCTGTCCGCCGTCGTATTGTTCGGTTGATCGGTCATGCCAGCCTCATAGCAGCTTCGGCGGCGAAAGGAAAACCGTTCGCCGCCGCGATCACGTAAAAGGTGGCGGCGACCATCACCCGTCCTTTCCGCTCACCCCGGCCTCGGCGAAGGTGGCCATGCCGTTGTGCGTTTCCACCGCCGCCCGCACTACCTGCGCCGCAAGCGCCGCACCGGTGGCCTCCCCCAGCCGCATGTCCAGATCCAGCAGCGGCCGCAGATTCATGTGCGCCAGGGCGCGGGCGTGCGCCGGCTCGGCCGAAACATGCCCGGCCAGGCAATGCGCGATGGACTCCGGCGCGGCGGCGTGCAGCACCGCCGCCGCCGCCGCCGTCATGAATCCGTCCAGCATCACCGGCGCCCGCATGTGCCGCGCGGCGATGATGGCGCCCGCCATGGCCGCGAACTCGAACCCGCCCAGCCGGCGCAACAGCTCCAGCGGGTCGTCCTTAGCCACGGCATGGCGCTGCACGGCGGTGGCCACCACGGCGGCCTTGTGGCGCACGCCGGCGGCATCCACGCCGGTGCCCGGTCCCACCCAGTCTTCGGCATGGCCGCCGAACAGCGCGTGCAACAGGGCCGACGCCACGGTGGTGTTGGCGATGCCCATTTCACCGATGCACAACAGGTCGGGGCGCTCGTTCACCACCGTCATGCCGGCGCGCACGGCCCGCACGCATTGCGCTTCCGTCATCGCCTCTTCGCGCGAGATGTCGCCCGTGGGTTTCAGATCGTGCAGCGGCAACACCGTCAGCTCGTACCCGAAGGCCCGGCACAGCTGGTTGATGGCCGCGCCCCCGGCCTCGAAGTTCGCCACCATCTGCGCCGTCACGTCCTGCGGAAAGGCGGAAACGCCCCGCGCCGCCACCCCGTGATTGGCGGCGAACACCGCCACCGTCACCCTTTCCAGACGCGGCGGATGCCGACCCTGCCAGGCGCTCATGAAGGCGGCGATCTCCTCCAGCCGCCCCAGCGCGCCGGGCGGCTTGGTCAGCGCCGCGTCGCGCCGCCGCGCCTTTTCCCGCGTTTCCGCGTCCGGCGCGGGCAGGGCGGACAACAGGGCGCGCACGTCCTCCAGCGACTGAACGTCGGGCAGCGATTGGAAGGTATGCGTGTCCATGGCGAAAACTCCGTTTGGGCGGCAGGCTCGCAGTCGCTATAACGCGGCCAGCATTCGGCAACAAGCGGGGCGGCATGAGCGGAGGACGACAGCTAAGGGGGTTCCGTGGCTGGCTGGCGGATGCCGCCGCGGCCCTGGCGTTGCTCACCATCCTGCCGGTGCCGGCGCGCTGGCAGGCGGGGGCGGCCTGGCCCCGGGCCATGCGGGCGCTGCCCGTCATCGGGGCGTTCGTGGGGCTGGTTTGCGGGCTGGTGGCGTGGCTGGCGACGCTGGCGGGGCTTGCCGCGCCCATGGCGGCGATCCTCGCGCTGCTGGCGGGCGTGGCGCTCACCGGCGCGCTGCACGAGGATGGCCTGGCCGACGTGGCCGACGCGCTGGGCGGACGCACGCGCCGGCAGCGGCTGGAAATCATGCGTGACGTGCACGCCGGCACGTTCGCCATTCTCGCGCTCGTCTTCGCCATCGCGTTGCAAACGGCGGCACTCACCGTTCTGCTGCGGCACGGCGCGGGGCGCGCGCTGGCGGCGCTTCTGGCGGCGCACATGCTCTCGCGCATGGCCATGGTGATCATGGCGCGGCGGCTGAAGCCCGCGCGCGAAGAGGGCATGGGCCACGGGGTGGCGCGGCCAGACGCCACGGCCTGCATGATCGCGGCGCCGGTGGTGTTCTTTCTGCTGCTGTACGCCTTTGGTCCGCTGGCGGCCTTTCTTGCCATGTCCCTGGCCATCATCGTGGCCGAAGGCGGCATGGAATGGCTGGCGCGGAAATATTTCGGCGGGCAGACGGGCGACGTTCTGGGCGCCACGGAAGTTCTGGCGCGCACGACCATGCTGCTGGCGCTCGCCGCGTGAAAGTGGCCCGTTCCGGAGCGAAGCATTAACGCTTCATGAACCCTTTTTCCATCCACGGACGCCGCGGGCCGTCGTCGCCCTTTTGCATTCATGGGTTGTTAGTCCCTGTTGCGCACCATCTTCCGGCACCATGCGCGGGACCGCCAGGGAAGGAGAATGAGGCATGCATCGCATACGGAACATCCTGCTTGCGCTGGGGCTGGGCGTTCTTGCCGCGATGCCGGCGCAAGCCGGCTGGACGGAGCTGAAAGCCAGCGAGAACGGCCATTTCGTAGCCCGCGCCTACATCAACGGCACGCCCACCACCGCCATCATCGATACCGGCGCCACCGTCGTGGCCATTCCCTACGAGGAAGCCCGGCGCATGGGGCTGCATCCCACCTATCTGCGGTTCAACCATCCCGTCTGGACGGCCAACGGCAAGGCCATGGCCGCCTTCACGCGCCTGCGGCGGGTGGAGATAAATGGTGTGAGAGTGGATGATGTCGAAGCGTTGGTGATGCCGAAGAGAGCGCTGCGCCATGTGCTCCTCGGCATGAGTTTTCTGCGCAAGCTGCGCCGCTACGTGGTGAACGCAAACACGCTGCGACTGGTTGACTGAGGGGCGGTTGCGCGTTCTTGTCATGATGACGCGGCCCGGTGAAGGTGGGTCGTGCAGGGATTCTGCTTGCGGGGAAAACCATCATGAGCGCCACCGACTGGCTGACGCCGCGCGCCGACATCGCGCCCAACACGCCGGATTATGAAGTCCTGCCGCTGGTGAAACCCACCGGCTTTCGCGAATACGACGCCCGCTGGCTGTTTTTCGGCGAGGACAAGGCGACGGGCGCGCCGGTGAGCGAAATCAACCTGCCTGGCGTGCGCCTGCTTGGCCTGGGGCTGGGCACGCTGCTCTTCGAACTGGGGGTGAAGCCGCACGTGGTGGTGGGGCACGATTACCGCTCCTATTCCGGTCAGATAAAGCAGGCGCTCATCACCGGCCTCATGGCCGCCGGCTGCACGGTGCACGACATCGGCCTGGCGCTTTCGCCCATGGCCTATTTCGCGCAGTTCGCGCTGAACGTGCCGGGCGTGGCCATGGTCACCGCCTCGCACAACGACAACGGCTGGACGGGCGTGAAGATGGGCGCGCAGCCACCGCTCACCTTCGGCCCGGACGAGATGGCGCGGCTGAAGGACATCGTGCTCAATGGCCGGGTGGAAATGCGCGAGGGCGGCCGGCTGGTGTTCCATCCCGACATGCGCCGGCGCTACATCGACGACCTGATCCGGCGCGGCGGCCGGCTGAAGCGCAATCTGAAGGTCGTCTGCGCCTGCGGCAACGGCACCGCCGGGCTGTTCGCGCCGGACGTGCTGCGCGCCATGGGCGCGGAAGTGGTGGAGCTGCATTGCCGGCCCGATCATTCCTTTCCGCACTACAACCCCAATCCGGAAGCGCGCGAGATGCTGGACGACATGGCGCGCGCGGTGCGCGAAAGCGGCGCCGACCTGGCGCTGGGCTTCGACGGCGACGGCGACCGCTGCGGCGTGGTGGACGACGAGGGCGAGGAGATCTTCGCCGACAAGATCGGCGTGCTCATCGCCCGCGATCTGGCGCGGCGTTTTCCGGGGGCGAAATTCGTGGTGGACGTGAAGTCCACCGGCCTGTTCGCCACCGACCCGGAGCTCGGGCGGCTGGGCGCGCGGACGGAATACTTCAAGACCGGGCACTCCTACATCAAGCGCCGCACCACGGAGATCGGCGCCATCGCCGGTTTCGAGAAATCGGGCCATTTCTTCTTCCGCCCGCCCGTGGGGCTGGGCTATGACGACGGCATCGTCTCGGCCATCGCCGTGCTGCACATGCTGGACGCCGCGCCGGACATGCGCATGGCCGACCTGAAGCGCGCCCTGCCGAAGACCTGGGCCACCGATACCCTGAAGGCCCATTGTCCGGACGAGGAGAAATACGCCGTGGTCGAGCGCGTGACCGCGCATTACCGGGCGCTGGCGGAAAGCGGCGAACCGGTGGCGGGCCAGCGCATCGTGGACATGAACACGGTCAACGGCGTGCGCTTCACATTGGAAGACGGCACCTGGGGCCTGGTGCGCGCCAGCTCCAACGCTCCGGAGCTGGTCGTCGTCTGCGAAAGCCCCGCCTCGGAACAGGCCCGCGACGCCACCCTCGCCCATATCCGCGAAATGTTGCAGGATCTGCCCCAGGCCGGTCCGCTGGGCTGAATGGCCCCGGCCCTGTCCACCCGTAGCGGCGCAGCTTGCGCAGAAAACGCCCCCTCCATTTCGTTGACGGGCGAGGGGCTCCGATAATCCTTCGTTGAGAAACATCCTCACCTTGATGGGGCGGCGATGCGGCAAGCCGCCATCGGTTCGTCCGGGGCGGGCCCGCATGCGCCCGGAAACAGGGGCGGAATGCGGCTTTCATCCGCCACACAACCTCACAGGCCCTGCCGCGGAAGCGCGAAGGGCCTGAAAGTCGGATTCCGTCCGTTTTTCCATCTGATACCGGAATGCATAAATGACCACCCACCGCGCCGCGCTCCCACCTGGACCCCCAAATTATGAAAAACAAGGGCTTGGGCGGGGGCGGGGGGGGGCGGTGGGTGGTTCTTTATGCATCCTGGTATGAGAATGGATATGGAAGCTCAAGCGCCACTCTTGCGCGCTTCCGCCGCCATCAGGCCCTTCGGCCCGCGGCCATAACGCACTTCCAGCACATCCCCCGGCTCGGGCTCCTCCAGCCCCGCCTTGCGCAGCACCTTCATGTGCAGGAAGATGTCGCCTTCCACGCCATCCGCGATCAGGAACCCGAAGCCCTTCGGCCGGTTGAACCATTTCACGCGCGCCACCACCCAGTCCGATTCGGGACGCACCACGACATCGGCCATGCGTTTGCGCGCGCCATCCTCCACGGCGGTGGACGTGTCCAGATTCAGGATGCGCACCGCCTGATAGCCCTTTTCGCGACGGGCGGCGATGCATTCCACGTAGCTTCCTTCCGGGGGCGCGTCATAGCCGGATTTCTTCAGGCAGCTCAAATGCAGCAGCACATCGCGCCGCATGCCATTGTCCGGCACCAGAAAGCCGAACCCGCGGGAAGAGTCGAACCATTTCACATAGCCGGTGATGCGGTATAACGTCACCTCCTCGTCCGGCGGCGGTCCATAAACGATCTGCGCACGCTGTTCGGAAAGCGCCGGAAGCTCGGATTCCCCGGCGTTGTCACCCCGCTCCGCGGCCACTGCGGTCCTGTCCATCTTGTCCCCCGGCATTATGGATGCACCCTCACATCAAACAAGTGATTCGCGCACAATGACACGCCATCGAGTTTGGGCCATGCAAACATGTTTGTATAGACCGGTCTTGCGATGCGGTGGAAAATGCCCGGCATTTTCCTTGAGCGACATGATCGACCCCCGCCATCAGGGGTAAATTAATGCCATGAAGACATTTACGCAACCTTCGGGAGAGTGTTGTGGAAAAGCCACGTTTCCTTTCCCGGCGCGAAAATCCGAACGAAAATTCGCCGCTCGGTGAATTTTCGCACTGTCCGCCACGCCGCATCCCCGTTTGGGCCACCTGGTATTGTGTGTGAACAGGGAGCATGGGCGGGAAGCGCGGGGCGGAACGAGGATTTTCCATTCGTGGCGGCAGGCCGAAATACGCTGGCCGGTCGGTTTCCTCCGGCGTTAATCCTTCGCTTACCATGTTTTGCGACCATGCCCAGGGGATATTCGGGCCGAGGCGCCGAGGCAAGGTTTCATTTCATGGGCGGAGTTGCACATGACCACGAACACGCATATTGCGACTGGCGGCATTGGCGCCGTGGGGTTGGGCGACGTGATGCGCGGCATTCTGTTGCGCCGCAAGAAACTGGTGCTGTTCACCACGCTGTTGTTCGCGGCCCTGGGCTATCTGTTCATCACCATGGCCTCACCCGTCTACACGGCCTCTTCCCGCATCCTCATCGACTATGAGGACACGCCCTATACCCACACCGGCATTGCCGCGAACACCGCCACCAGCAGGCAGATCACCGAGCGTGACGTGCGCAGCCAGGTCGAAGTGCTGAAGTCGCGCGACCTGGCGCTGACCGTTCTGCGCAAGCTGAATCTCATCGGCACCCCCGCGTTCGATCCGCTGAAGCGCCACCGGGGCTTCCTTTCGCGGTTGAAGGTGAAATTGGGTTTCAGCCCCGATCCGGCGCGGCAAACGCCGGAGCAGCGGGCGCTGACCACCTGGTATAGACATTTGAAGGTTTACAGCCTGCCCAACACCAAGGTCGTCATCATCCAGTATAGCTCCGGCTCCCCGGAGCTGGCGGCGCGCATCGTCAACACCCTGGCCGATGCCTATGTGGAGCAGACGCGCAACACCCGCCTGAGCCGCACCGGCGAGGCGCGCGAATGGCTGAAGCAGCAGATCGAGAAACTGCGCCAGAAAGTGGTGGAGGCGGAAAAGGCGGTGGAGCGCTACCGCGCGCGGGCCGGACTGTTTCAGGGCACCCAGAGCAAGCTGCACAATCAGGAGCTGAGCGAGCTTTCCGCCCAGATCGTGCGCGCCGCCGCGCAGCGCTCTCAGGCCGAGGCGCGCGCGAAGGCCATTCGCGGAATGCTCAGGCGCGGCGAGGTGGATCGTTCCGCCGAGGTGCTGAAGTCGCCGCTCATCCAGCGGTTGCGTGAGCAGCAGGTATTGCTGAAGAGGCGCCTGGCGGAGTTGCAGACCACCTATCTGGACAATCATCCCAAGGTGCGCGCCGTGCGTCGCGAACTGGCCGACCTGAAGCGCCAGATCAACGTCGAGGCGCGCAAGATCGCGCAATCGCTGGAGCAGCAGGCGCGCATCGCCGCGGCGCGTGAGGCCGAGCTGAAGACGCGCCTGGAGAAATTGAAGAAGACGGTTTCCAACGCCTCGCTGGAAGAGGTGAAGCTGCGCGAGCTGGAGCGCGAGGCGAAGGCGCAGCGGTCACTGCTGGAGAGCTTCCTTGCCCGCTACACGGACGCCTCCACCCGCAATCAGGAACAGGCCCTGCCGGGCATGGCGCGCATCATCGAACGCGCCGGCGTGCCCGCCGTCCCGTCGTTTCCCAAGAAGGGGCCGATCATGATGCTGGCGGTGCTGGCCGGCCTGATGCTGGGGCTGGGCACGGCTTTCGTTCTCGAGGTCATGGCCGCGGTCAGGGCGGCGGAAGAAGCCATGAGCGCCCATGCCGTGGCGCCAGGGGCGGTGGAGCAGCGCCGGGTTTCCGGGGTGGCCGCGTCATCCGCATCCGCAGCGGCGGCCGCGCCCGCAACGCCCGCGCGGGCGGCCGACGTGCCTTCCGCCATGTTCGGCACGGCCAAAACGGCGAAAACCGCCCCCATGACGAAGCGGGAAGACCCCGCGGATGCGGCGCACGACGCCGGCGATCTCGCCGCGCTGCTGACGCGCTGGCACGAGGAACGCGGAGCGCAGAAATTCGCCATCGCGCCGCTGGGGCTGGAAGTGGAAAGGGCGGCGGACGTGCTGCTGCGGGCGGCGCGCGACCTGGGCGCCGAACACCGCGTCATCCTGCTGGATGCGCAAGGGGCGGAGGGCCCCGTGGCTCGGCTTTTTCCCGGCAAGGGGCTGGCCGATTTCCTGAACGGCCGGGCCGGCTTCGCCGAGGTGGTGCATGCCGACAGGGCGGCGCGCCATCTGCACGTGGTGGCCGCCGGCAGCCAGGCGGACATGCCGGACAATCTCCACACCCCCCTGATGAAGCAGTTGCTGGAGGCGCTGGAAGAGAATTATGACGTCATCCTGTTGTGGGAAGGCATGCCGCGCTTCCCCCTGCAGCCGCAAGCCAGCCTGATGCCGCTGGCCGATGGCGTGGCCGTGGTATATACGGCCGATATGGGAGGTGTGGCCGAATCCCTGCGCGCCTCTCTCGCCGGTGCCGGGGTGGGGCTGGTCGGCCTTGTGCGCGCCGAACGCCGCACCCACGCTTCCGCCGGCGCCGCGGCATCATCCCATCTGGGGGCGGCGCGGGTCTGATACCAGGCTGCGCAAAGGTTGACCGGTGAAACCGCCCCGCGCCCCGCCCGAATTCAATACGTCATTCCGGCGAAAGCCCACTGGTGTCCAAGGAAAATATCGTTTGACGAAAGAGGGTTCTGTTTTGCTGAATAACATCACATAATCCA
>JALVFB010000212.1 GCA_027030295.1 Hyphomicrobiales bacterium | reverse complement strand
CCGGCGAGGATGCCGCCCATCCCCATGAGCGCCGCGCCGAACAGATGGCGGCGCATTTCATGCGCGTCGTCGAATCCCTCCCACACGATTTCGCCCTGCCGCCAGGCGGCGATGAAGGCCCCGGCGATGACCCCGAACACTCCGCCCACCAGAAACGAGGCCGAGGCGCCGGAAGCGATCATCAGCCACAGGATGCTCTGGCCGATGGGATGCACGAAGCTGTAGGAATCCGGCTGTTGCGGATAGAGCGTCTCCTGCCCCAGGGTGGCGGTGACCAGCCAGCCCCAGCCGATGCACAGCCCCAGCGCCAGGGCCGCCAGAATATGCCGGTTTTTCGCGCGATAGCGGGCGCTGGACAGGGCCCAGCCGATGAGCGTCGCCACCACGGCCGCCGCCAGCGCCAGCTGTCCGGCGGACGAATCGCCGAACAGCAGCCTGGAGATCATCTGCGAGGACAGCGGCGGCAGGTCGATGCTCAGCCGTTCGATGGTCATGAGCCGCAGGCGGGCGAACACGCCGCTCATGGTCATGAAGCCGACGATGCCCAGCACCAATGACGAGAGCAGCGCCCGCATGTCGCCGCCGCCGAGGCGCACCAGCATGCCGAAGGCGCAGGTGCCCACCAGCGCCATGCCGAAGCCGAACATCAGCCCGCCGATGATGGCGCCGCCCAGCGGCAAATGGCCGGACAGCCGCCAGGAACGCGCAAGATCGATGTATCCGGCGAGATCGAGATATTGCGTCACGGCGACGGCAACCCCCACCGCCAGCACCCAGGTGCGCAGCCGGGTGCGCTCGGCGCCGTAATAGGCCTCCTCGATGGCGCCAAGCGTGCAGAAATGCGCCGTTCGCGCCGCGAAGCCGAAGACGACGCCGCCGGCGAATCCCAGCAGGGTGATGAACAGTTGCAGGTGTTCGTCGCTCACGATGTTTCCGGGGTTTCCTCCTGACGATCCCGATGCCGCTGTTCTGATTATCGCGCGGCGCCGTCATTCTTGAACAGATCGCACAGGAAGGCAACGATGGCGCGCACCTCCGGCTCTTCGGACAGCGAATAATAGATCATCTTGCCCTCGCGCCGGGTGCGCACCAGGCGCTCTCCGCGCAGCCGGGCGAGCTGCTGCGACACGGCGGGCTGGCGCAGCTCGAGAATGGATTCGAGTTCGGAAACCGCCTTGTCGCCGTCCAGCAGGGCGCACAGGATGATCAGGCGGCTTTCGTGCGCGATGGCTTTCAGAATGGTGCTGGCGCGGCGCATGTCGCCGAAGCGGGCGCGCAAGCTCACGCTCTCCGGGCGCTCCGCCGCGGCGCCGTTGAGGGAAATATCGGCATGCGTGCTGGCTATTGCCATGAATCCGCTCCCCCTGGGCCATGCCGACTCGGCACGACCACATTCAGAAATTCTTATATCTCATGATACGCATGTTTGCCAAGCCGTTTATCACATTCCCGAAAACGCATCTTCCGTCTCGCGTTGGCCGATGGCATAGTCCGCACGAAGAGCCGCACAAGACGGCTTTCAGGGAGGAAACGTTCATGGGATTCGACATCGGCTTCTTCGGCGCGTTCGTCGCCGGCATCCTTTCCTTTCTTTCGCCCTGCGTGCTGCCCATCGTGCCGCCCTCGCTGGCCTTCATCGCCGGCGTGTCGTTTCAGGACATCGAATCGGGCGAGAAGGACGCGGGCCTGCGCATTCTGCGCGCGGCAATTGCCTTCGTCCTGGGGTTCACCACCGTGTTCGTCATCCTCGGGCTCGCGGCTTCCACGGTGGGGCAGTTGCTGAACCAGTATCGCGACGAGATCGCCATCGGCGCCGGCATTCTCATCATCATTCTCGGCCTGCATTTTCTGGGGGTGTTCCGCATCGCGCTGCTGTATCGGGAAGCGCGGGTGCACACCCGCGGCCGGCCAATGGGCATGGTCGGGGCATACGTGGCCGGGCTGGCCTTCGCCTTCGGCTGGAGTCCATGCGTGGGGCCGGTGCTGTCCACCATCCTCGTCATCGCCGCCGGACAGGAAACGGCGTTGCGCGGCGGCGTCCTGCTGTTCCTCTACGCGCTGGGCATCGGCCTGCCGTTCATCCTGGCGGCGGCGTTTCTGGAGCGGTTCAAGGGTTTCATGCAGAAGTTCCGGCGCCACCTGGGGCTGATGGAAAAGATCATCGGCGTCTTTCTCATCATTGCCGGCGTCTTCATCGCCACCGGCTGGGTGAATCACGTGGCCAACTGGATCATCCAGACCTTCCCGCAACTGGCGCTGGGCTGAACGGCGGCTGCCATCTGACACCAGTCTTGCATCAAGAACCACCCATCGCCCCACGCACCCGCCCAACCCCAAAATTATGAAAAACAAGGGCCTGAGGGGCGCGGGGCGGTTTCACAGGTCAACCTTTGCGCAGCCTGGTATCAGTTACCTTATCTGTCGGTTCGCCTTCCGTGCGTTTTTCGTCCCCTCCCCCTGCCAGGGGGAGCATCTGTGTTGAAGTCAAGCATGCTTTGGCCGTTCCGGTTGCCATTTTCTGCCCTCTGCGAGCAGGGTGTTTGCAAGAACGATGAGCTTGCG
>JALVFB010000211.1 GCA_027030295.1 Hyphomicrobiales bacterium | reverse complement strand
GTTGATGGCCACGAACTCCACATCGTCGCGCCCCGCTTCCACCGCCGCGCGCAGCACGTTCCGCCCGATGCGGCCAAAACCGTTGATCGCCACTCGAATCGCCATGTGAAAGTCCCCTTCTTCGCTGTGTTGTCATACCGGCGGCCCTGACGGCCGCCAGCGAATCCCGTTACGCCTTGCCCAGCAGCTCTTCCGCCGCCTTCGCCACGTTCTCGGCGGTGATGCCGAAGTGCTTGTACAGCTCTCCGCCCGGGCCGGAAGCGCCGAAGGAATGCATGCCGATGAAGCGGCCGGCCTCGCCGATCCACTTGCGCCAGCCCTGCTCCACGGCGGCCTCCACCGCCACCCGCGGCGCATCGCCCAGCACGGCGGCCTTGTAGTCGTCCGCCTGCTCCTCGAACAGCTCCCAGCACGGCATGGAAACCACCGCCGCCTTCACGCCCTTTTCGGCCAGCATGTCCGCGGCGTTCATGGCGATTTCCACCTCCGAGCCGGTGGCGAGAATGGTCACGTCGCGCCCGCCGTCCGGCTCGCGCAGCACATAGGCGCCCTTCGCCACCAGGTTCTCGTCCGTGTGCTCGGTGCGCATGGCCGGCAGCCCCTGCCGCGACAGCGCCAGCGCCGTGGGCGTGCTTTCCGATTCCAGCGCCACGGCCCAGGCCTCCGCCGTTTCCACCGCGTCCGCCGGGCGGATGACCCGCATGTTCGGAATGGCCCTCAGCGCCGCCAGGATCTCCACCGGCTGATGCGTCGGACCGTCCTCGCCCAGGCCGATGGAGTCATGCGTGAACACGTAGGTCACCGGCAGGCCCTGAAGCGCCGCCAGACGAATGGCGCCGCGCATGAAGTCGGAGAAGATGAGGAAGGTGCCGCCATAGTTCAGGAAACCCTTGTGCAGGGCGATGCCGTTCATGGCGCAGCCCATCTCGAACTCGCGGATGCCGTAGTGGATGTAGCGGCCCGAATAATCGCCCGGCTTCACCGGCTCCATGCCCTTGACGATGGTCAGGTTGGAGTGCGTGAGGTCGGCCGAGCCGCCGACGACGTTCTCCTGCGCCCCGATGATGACCTCCAGCGCCATCTGCGAGGCCTTGCGGGTGGCCACCTTCGGCTTCTCCTCCGCCAGCTGCTTCTTGAAGTCGTTGAGCGCGTTCATCAGATCCGGCGTCGCCTTGCTCTCGAGATCGCGCAGGAAGGCCTCCTTCTTCGGCGAGGCGTTCAGCCGCTGCTCCCACGCTTCGCGTTCCGCCGCGCCGCGCGCGCCGGCCTCGCGCCAGGCATTCAGGATGTTCTTCGGCACCTCGAACGGCGGATAGGGCCAGCCCAGCTGCTCGCGCGCGGCCTTCACCTCGTCCTCGCCCAGCGGCGCGCCGTGGGTGGCCTCCGTGCCCTGTTTGTTGGGCGCGCCGAAGCCGATGATGGTCTTGCAGTCCACCAGCACCGGGCGGTCGGAATTCTTCGCTTCGGCCAGCGCCGCCTCGATGGAGGCGTGGTCGTGACCGTCACAGCTCAGCACCTTCCAGCCGGCGGCCTCGAAGCGCTTGTGCTGATCCATGGAGGTGGCGACGCTGGTGGCGCCGTCGATGGTGATGGCGTTGTTGTCCCACAGCACGATCAGCCGGTTGAGCTTCAGATGCCCCGCCAGATCGATGGCCTCGTGCGAAACGCCTTCCATCAGGCAGCCGTCGCCGGCGATGACCCAGGTGTAATGATCCACCAGGTCGTCACCATAGCGCGCGTTCTGCATGCGCTCGGCCAGCGCCATGCCCACGGCGGTGGCCAGTCCCGTGCCCAGCGGGCCGGTGGTCACCTCCACGCCGTCCAGGTGGCCGTATTCCGGATGCCCCGCCATGCGCGAGCCGAGCTGGCGGAAATTCCTGATCTCGTCGATGGTCGCCTGCTCGAAGCCCGTGAGATACAACAGCGAATAGAGCAGCATGGAGCCGTGTCCGGCGGACAGCACGAAGCGGTCGCGGTCGGCCCACCACGGCGCACGCGCGTCGAATTTCAGAAACTTCGTCCACAGCACCGTGGCCACGTCCGCCATGCCCATGGGCATGCCCGGGTGGCCGGAATTTGCCTTCTGAATCGCGTCCATGGAAAGGGCGCGAATGGCGTTCGCCATGTCCTTGAGGCTGACTTCGCTCATGGTGTTCTGCTCCCTGGCGTGATTTTTCCTTGTGCGCCTGGCGTCAGATGGCCCGGTGCTTGCGCTCGATCAGTCGGTTGATCATGGGCGTGAGGATCAGCTGCATGGCCAGATCCTGCTTGTCGCCCGGAATGACGATGGTGTTCGCCCGCGTCATGAAGCTGTCCTTGATCATCGACAGCAGATAGGAGAAGTCGATGCCATGCGGATCCTTGAAGCGGATGACCACCATCGATTCACCCACGGTGGGGATCCAGCGGGCGATGAACGGGTTGGAGGTATCCACCGTCGGCACGCGCTGGAAGTTGATGTCGGTTTCGGAAAACTGCGGGCAGATGTAATGCACGTAGTCATACATCCGCCGCAGGATGGTGTGCGTCACTTCCTCGGTGGTGTAGCCGCGCTCCTTCTTGTCGCGGTGGATCTTCTGGATCCATTCGAGGTTGATGACCGGCACCACGCCGATTTTCAGATCGGCGTATTGCGCCACGTTCACCTCGTCGGTGACCACCGCGCCATGCAGGCCCTCATACAGCAGGATGTCGGATTCGTCCGCCGGCACCTCATACCAGTCGGTGAACTTGCCCGGCGGCGTGCCGTATTTTTCCGCCTCTTCCTCGTCGTGCACATAGTGCCGGGTGCGCAACACGCCGGTTTCGGCATAGCGCTTCAGCGTGCTTTCCAGCTCGTCCAGGATGTTCGCTTCCGGGCCGAAGTGCGAAAAGTGCGGATTGCCCTCCTCTTCCGCCCGCTTCATGGCCTCCTTCATGGCCATGCGGTCATAGCGGTGGAAGGCGTCGCCCTCGATGAAGGCCGCCTTGATGCCCTCGCGGCGGAAGATTTCCTCGAACGTGCGCTTGACCGTGGACGTGCCGGCGCCGGACGACCCGGTGACCGAGATGATGGGATGCTTGACCGACATGAACCCCTCCAGAACCTCTGCTGTCGTGCTTCGTGAATTGTGATTTCCCTGGCGCCCGTTCGCGCGCCTCAGCGAAACAGTCCGCGCCGCGAGAACAGCGGCGAGCACGATCCGCCCACCGGCAGTTCGTAATAGCGCTTCACCCGCTCCACTTCGCCGCTGCTGCCGAAAATGAGCGGCGTGCGCTGCCCCACCTCGTCCGGCGTCTTGTCCAGAATGCGCCGTTCGCCGTCGGTGGCCGCGCCGCCGGCCTGTTCGATGACCAGCGCCACCGGATTGGCGTGGAACAGCAGGCGCATGCGGCCATCACGATGCCCGGGCCGGGAATCGCCCGGATAGAGAAAGATGCCGCCGCGGTTGAGGATGCGCACCGTCTCCGCCGGCAGCGAGCTGGCCCAGCGCATGTTGTAGTCCGCCTCGCGCGGGCCGTCGGCGCCGTCGATCATGTCGTTCACATAGGTGCGGATGGCCGAATCCCAGAACCGGTAGTTGGAGGCGTTGGCCGCATATTCCCGCGCCGGCACGTCCGGCAGCCTGCGCTGCGGCGAGGTGACATGAAACACGCCCGTTTCCGGATCCATGTTCGCCACCACCGTGCCCTCGCCGAGGGAGAACACCAGCATGGTGCGCGGCCCATACATGAAGAAGCCGCCACACACCTGCGCCGCGCCCGGCTGGGTGAACGTTTCCTCGCCCTTTTCCGGCAGGAAGGAGAAGAAGGAGCCGGTGGGGATGTTGGCGACGATGTTCTGCACGCCATTGAGCACGTCCACCGCCAGCGCCACGGGCGCGCCCGGCGTTCCCGCTTCCATGCGGCCCCGCTCCCGCGCGATGCGCGCCACCGGCGCCTGCTCCAGCGCCGTCATGAACAGTTCGCCGGCTTTCTCGTCGAACTTCTCCGGCCGCTCGCTGCGCGCCAGCCCGGCCACCGCCGGATCCATCGGCCCGCGCGCCACCATGCGCGACACGTCGCGCGCCGCCGCGGCCAGCTTCAGCAACGTTTCCGCCGCCGCCTGCCGCGCGCCATCGCCGCCAGCCGCCTTTTCCAGCCAGCCCTGAAGCGTTTCGAAATCGCTCATGCCCACCCTGACTTCCGTTTGCGCCAATCAGCCCCGTCCGCCGCCTTGCCGGGCAGTGGAGGGCGCCCCCGTCAGCATTGTTGTATTTGTGGCAGCCACCGTCTTGCCGCCGCCTGCCTTAGCAGCAGGCATCATCATGTGGCAATAACCGCCACCGCAAATGGGACGTTTTGCCCCGCCGCAAGGCGGCCTTATCCACAGCCGCGGCGGCCCGCGGCACGGCCTCGCCGTTCATTTCGCCGCGCACCCTGCCTCATCATGATCGAAAAGTAAATTTGAATTATCTTGCTTGCATGTTCAGAAAAACTGAATACTAATGACGGCAGTGATTCCGGAGTTCACTTCCATGTCCCTGGCCCTGCAAAACGTTACCCTGCGCCAGTTGCGCGCGCTCATGGCCACGGCGGAAACCGGCTCCGTGGCCGCCGCCGCCCGCCGGCTCCACGTCACGCCGCCGGCCATTTCCCTGCAACTGAAGCAGTTGGAAAACAACGCTGGCGTGCCGCTCATCGAGCGCACTTCCGAGGGCATGCGCCCCACCGACGCCGGGCGGGTTCTGCTGGAGGCGGCGCACCAGATCGAGGGCATTCTGAAGGATTCATCGGAAACGCTGGAGAAGATGAAGGGCGCGCACACCGGCCTGGTGCGCGTGGGCGTGGTCTCCACGGCGAAATATTTCGCCCCCGCGGCTCTGGCCGAATTCCGCCGCGAGCACCGGGAAGTGGAGATGCGCCTGTTCGTCGGCAACCGTGACGCCACCGTGCGCCGGCTGGCGGACTTCGAGCTGGACTTCGCCATCATGGGCCGCCCGCCGCTGGATTTCCCCGTGGAGCGCTCCATCATCGGCCCGCATCCGCATGTGCTCATCTGCCCGCCGGATCATCCGCTGAATGGCCGCGGCCGGGTGCAGCCGGCGGAGCTGGCCCACGAAACCTTCCTGATGCGCGAGAAAGGCTCCGGCACCCGCGCGCTGACCGAGCGCCTCATCGCCCGGCTGGACATCGAGCCGAAAATCGGCATGGAGATCGGCTCCAATGAAACCATCAAGCAGGCGGTGATGGCGGGCCTCGGCATCGCGCTCATTTCCGCCCACACGGTGGCCTGGGAGCTGGAGGAGGGCCGCCTCGGGCTGATCCGCGCGCCGGGCCTGCCGATGATGCGCCAGTGGCAGGTGGTGCGCCGCAGGGAAAAACACCTGCTGCCGGCGGCGGAAGCGCTGTGGAGCTTCCTCGCCGCTCGCGGCGCCGCCTTCCTGCCGCGCTTCGGCCTGCATTGAAACAGTCCGCCATGCGCCATTGCGGAATGGATCACGGAAATGGTGGGCCCGGCAGGACTCGAACCTGCAACCTATCGGTTATGAGCCGACAGCTCTGACCAATTGAGCTACGGGCCCGCCCGTACGGAATCGCCACAATTCCTGCGCAACCAGCATATAAGGAACTCTCCGACATCAAGGCAAGGCCATGGAGAAACCGCCATGCATCACCCCATCATCACCCGCCTTTTCGCCACCATCGCCGTGTTGATCGTTCTCGCCGCCTCGCCGGCGGGCGCCTGGGAGAAGCCATTCCGCTTTTCCGTCACCGGCCACGGCGAGGTGAAGGCCGAGCCGGACATCGCCTGGCTCACGCTGGGCACGCAGACCCGGGCCAAGACCGCCGCCGAGGCGCTGGCGGCGAACACGAAGGCCATGCGCGCCGTGTTCGACCTGCTGAAGTCGCAATTCGGCGTCGCGGACAAGGACATGGCCACGTCGAATTTCGCCATCACCCCGGTTTATGAACATTATCCGGTCTACAAGAACCGCCCCACCCCGCCGCCGAAGCTGGTGGGCTATGACGTTTCCAACACCCTGACGGTGCGGGTGCGCGACCTGGAAAAGCTGGGCGCCATCATCGACGCCGTGGTGCGCGCCGGGGCCAACCGCATCCAGGGCATCAGCTTCGGGTTCGCCGACCACCGCAAACTGCTGGACGAAGCCCGAAAAAAGGCCGTGCAGGACGCGAAGGCCCGCGCGAAGCTCTATGCCGAGGCCGTGGGGTTCACGCTTGGCCCGGTGGTGGACGTGCGCGAGGGCGGCGTGCGGCCCGTGCCGGTGCGGCGCATGAAGTTCGCCCGCGCCATGGCCATGGAGGCCGCGGCGCCGGCGCCGGTGGCGCGCGGCGAGCAGAGCGTGACCGTGGACGTGACCATCACCTGGCTGGCGCGCAGCGAATAACCCCTTGACGCCTCTCGGCGCACCCTTCACAAGCGGTTGCATGGGACAACATTCCGAACATGGCGCCATCGCCGCCGGCCATGAATTGACGGCGAAAGCGGCGGAAGAGATGCTGCGCGCCGGTGGCAGCGCGGTGGACGCCGCCATTGCCGCCGCCGCCATGGCCTGCGTCGTGGAGCCGGTGCTGGCCGGCCCCGCCGGCGGCGGCTTCGCCATGGTGCGCGCCGATGCGCGGGCCGAACCGGCGTTGTGCGACTTCTTCAGCCAGACGCCGAAACGGCGCAACCCTTCCGCCCGCGTGGAAGCGATCGAGGCCGATTTCGGCGACGCCACACAAACCTTTCACATCGGCCCCGGCACCGTGGCCACGCCCGGCTTCATGCCCGGCCTGCTGGCGCTGCACGGACGACATGGCCGCCTGCCCTGGGCGGCATTGCTGGAGCCGGCGGCGCAGGTGGCGGAAGAAGGCCACCCGCTCAGCCATTTCCAGGCCACCCTGCCCTGCATCATCGCGCCCATCCTGCTGCACACGAAAGAGGCGCGAAGAGTGTTCGCGCCTTCCGGATCGCTCATCCAGGCCGGCGAAACGCTGCGCAACCCCGGCCTCGCCCGGCTGTGGCGGCTGCTGGCGGAAGGTGGCGAAGAGGCGTGGAAAAACGAGGTCTGGCCCGCGCTGCTGGCCGTGGCCTCGCCACAGGCCGGCGGCCATTTGCGCGAGGACGACCTGGCCGATTATGCCGTGTGCTGGCGCACGCCCTTGCTGGCGCAACAGGCAGACGCCCGCGTGTGGCTCAACCCGCCGCCCGCCGCCTCCGGCGTCATGATCGCGCTCGCCCTGGCGCGGCTGCGCGAGCTGCTGGCGGAGGAAGAATGCTTCATCTGCGCCTGCGCCCGGGCGCTGGATCATGCCGACCGCCTGCGCCGCGATGCCGACCACGACCTGGCGAAACTGCTCGCCGCCCTGCCCGCCAGCTGGCGCGGCACCACCCACATTTCCGTCATCGACGCCGACGGCATGGCCTGTGCGATGACCGTCAGCAACGGTGAGGGCAACGGCCACATGGTGGGCGATTTCGGCTTCATGCCCAACAACATGCTGGGCGAGGAGGACGTCAACCCGGCGGGTGCCGCCAGCTTTCCGGAGGATGTGCGCCTGTCCTCCATGATGGCGCCGACACTGGCCGAGAACGCGCACGGCCTTCAGGTGGCGCTCGGCTCCGGCGGCTCGAACCGCATACGCTCCGCCCTGCTGCTCACGCTGGCGCGTCTGCTGCTGCGCGGCGAGGATCTGGCGCACGCCGTTGAGGCTCCGCGCCTGCATGTCGAGAACGGCGCGCTCGACGTGGAGCCGGGGCTTTCGCCCTCGGAGCTGACCCGCCTGCGGGAGCTGTTCGCGGAGATGCTGGAATGGTCGCAACCCAGCATGTTCTTCGGTGGCGTGCATGCGGTTGCACGCGCGGCGGACGGCGCCCTGGCCGCCGTTGGCGACTTCCGCCGCGAAGGCGTCGGCCGGCTGGTCTGAGCCTTCGTCGCGCGTTAACCACGTTTGCCAAGCCCATATTTACCCCATCGCGGCATGATGTCCCCGATCGAGAAAACCAGAGCCGCTCGGGGAAACACATGAACACCAACGATTTCGCGTGGATGCATCCTGGCCAAAGCATGCGCTGGGGCATGCTGGCGCTGCTCGCCGGCACCCTGTTGCTGGCCGGCTGCTCCTCTTCCAGCAAGAAGCTCGACCCCTTCGCAGGTGTGGGCAGCCCGAAATACGCCAAGTCCGGACCGCTGCCGAAGGGCGGTGGCCGCCGCCACGTGGGCAAGCCCTACACGGTGGCCGGACGCACCTTCTATCCCACGGCCCACCCCAGGCCGGTGCAGATCGGCATCGCCTCCTGGTATGGACCGAAGTTCCACCGCCGCAAGACCTCCAATGGCGAGTGGTTCGACATGTATTACCTCTCCGCCGCCCACCCGACCATGCCGCTGCCTTCCTACGCCCGGGTCACCAATCTGGAGAACGGGCGCACCGTGGTGGTGCGGGTGAACGATCGTGGCCCCTTCGTCGGCACCCGCATCATGGACCTGTCCATGGCGGCGGCGGAGAAGCTCGGCTACAAGCGCAAGGGCAAGGCGCGCGTGAAGGTGGAATACCTCGGCCCCGCCCCGCTGGGCGACGACCGCACGTTGGTGGCGAAGCTCAACCGCATGAAGGACGCGCCGAAATCAACCCTCGTCGCGGCCATTCGCGGGCAGGACACCGGCGTGATGGTGGCCAGCGCCAGACCGCCCGCCACCCATGCCTACCGCGCCCCGGCGCCCTCGTCGGCGGCGGACGGCGCCTACCTGTTGCAGGTGGCCTCCTTCACCGACCGCGACCGCGCGCTGGCGCTCTCGCGCGAGATCGGCGCCTATGGCCCGGCCCGCGTGGTGCCGGCGAACGTCAACGGCATGACCTACTGGCGCGTGCAGCTTGGCCCCTTCCCCAGCCAGCAGGCCGCCGGCGCGGCGCAACAGGCCGTGGCCCAGGCCGGCATCTACGATGCCCGCGTCATCACCGTGCAGCCCACCAGCGGCTGACATTGTCACTATCCACGTTGCGACCGTTTGGCCCGCTGTCATCCGCAACATGCTATGCTAACCCCCTGCGAAACGAACGCAGGGGGTTTCTCATGAAGGCGACGCCGAAACGCATCCGCACGCCGCATCCGAAAATTCCCATCGCGATTCCGGAGGGCATGGCCCCGGTGGAGTTCTTCAACTCGCCGGCCAACCTGAAGAACCTGGCGGAAGAAAACGGCCTGTTCCGCACGCCCGAGGACCTCTTGATGTATCGCAAGCTCATCGGGCATTCGACGGAGTTCGACACCTCCATCATCTACGACACCTCGCGCAAGATCCTCGACCCGCTGGGCCGCCCGGTGCGCCGCGACCAGATGCCCTCGCGCGCCCGCAAGGTGTGGGAGCGCATGACGGCGATCCTCTTCGACTACATGCTGGAGAAATATCCCGATCCGGCAGAATATGTGGTCATGAGCGGCGAGGCCTCGCTGGACGCCACCTGGCCGCTGAACAAGCCCGGCGTGCCCTCCATCCGCATGATCCACAACCATTTCATCGTCTTTCCGGTGAAGGACTTGCGCGAGGCGGAAGACGCCGACCCGAATGACGTGAACCTCACCGACGCCGGGCACAACTCCATGTTCCTGCGCCACCTTTCGGACGTCTACATGGAGTTCTTCGAGGGCCTGGACTTGCAGATTCTCCAGCCGGTGCCGGGTGACGAGGTGTCCCTGTCGGT